>NZ_JBFUIF010000006.1:0-196027 GCF_056402015.1 Allobosea sp. P4_C6 | reverse complement strand
ATTCGAGCGCTTGCCGAAGGGCGCTTGGGTGATCCGCGGGTATGCCATCGATCTCGCCGCGCCGGATCTTGCCGCGCATTTCGCGATCCGCCAGAACGGCAAGATACTCGGGATCGTCGGCACCCGCCGCRTACGGCCGGACGTCGCGACGATGTTCGAAAGAGCTGATCTGAAAGGCAAGCGGTTCGGCTTCATGCTGCTGCTCGACGGCATCGACTGCGCGAAAGGGCCACTGCAAGGCTTCATTGCCATCGAGGACGGGCGCGCTATCGAGCTCCCGGCCGATCGCCTGTCGGCGCTCTGCTCGCAATAGAACGTCACCGCCCCCCAAAACCGCGAGCAAGGTCGAGCGCTGATACCAGACGCTAGAGCCGCATGCTGCTGGAAAACTACTCACCGGAACTGTTCTGCGCCCATCAGCGCGTCGGCGGCGGCGCCGATCGTATTGGTGTCGTTGACGAAATGTCGCCCTTCGGCAATCGCACGACGCCGCTCCACCGCCCTGCAGTGTTGGGGGCGGTCACGGGCGCACCAGATCGTGCGAGCGAGGCAAAAGGCGGTTTTCAGTGTGCTCGCTGGTCCTCGCTGCCGTTCCGACTTCGGCCGAAACCCAAGGCAGCGAGGCCAACGCTTTGGCGAGGTTCACGCTGATTATTCGTTAACAACACTCCGATGGTCTGCTGAGCCAATATTCCGCTGTTGGCCCTCACGACTGAATGGGCCAAATTCCCGGTGGCGCTGGAAAATCCTGATAGGACAAACCCGTGCCCGCTTCAGGGGCGAGCACGCTGCTGCGGCCGCACGATGCTCTGCGGTCGCTGACGGATGATCGGCGTGCGGGCCGTCAGATGCTTGAGCGCCTGGCTGGTCGCATCGACTTGGTCATCGTGCCGGGCCAGCGGGAAGGCCAGGAGTTCACTCAGATAGCCTGCCAGCCAATCGGCCTGTTGCGGCAGGAAAACCTGCCCGGCCTCGAAGCGGGCGGCCTGCGCCATCAGGCGGGCTGTCTTCTCGACCCGCGATTGCTGGAGGAGCGGATAGAGCGCCCGGCTGCGCCGCAGATCCTGCGATAGCGCACGCCCAAGCTCGGTATCCTCGATCAACGTCGCGTCAACCGCATGCCTTTGGGCGAGCTCGATCATCTTGCGTCGCAGCTGTGGTGCCTCCCAGCGACCGCGGACAAGATCGATCAGATAGTAGGTCTGTCCGACCGCCCCCCAGACTGTGCCGACCGACCAGTCGGAGTGCTCGGCCTGAGTGGAAGCCGTGTCCCAGGAGGCGATGACGAAATCGAAACGGCTGGGGCGCTCATCACAATAGCGCAACCAATCGCGCTTGATGATCTGGCCCTCCGAAGGCAGCGGGTTCTGCTGGTACTGGGCCGAGAAGTGAAGCGTGCCGAGATTCCGCTTTGCGGCGGCGAGCCACTCATGGGTGTCGCGGCCGGGATGGAGCACTTCGCCCACCTTGCGGTGATAAAGCGCTTCCGCTCCCTCCCCAATCCGGTAGCTCTGGTCAATCTCGGCAATCGCCGGGATCGAGAGCACCTCCCAGTCCTCCTTTTCCAGCACATGGCCGACGAGATCATCCTCATGCAGGCGCTGCATTACGATGATGATCGCGCCATTCAGCCGATCATTGAGCCGGGAGTAGAGCGTAGTGTCATAAAACTCCTGGACCCGGCGCCGGGCCGCAGCCGAGGTCGCCGCCTCCAGCCCGTTGATCGGATCGTCGATCACAATCAGGTCGGCGCCGCGACCCAGCACGGATCCGCCCACCGAGCCGGCGAAGCGATAGCCCTGCTGGCTCGTCCTGATCTCCTGGCCGCGATTGGCGCTGATCGAAAAGCCCGGGAACAGCTCCCGGTACCAGTCGGAGGTAACCACGCTGCGGAATCCCGCAGCGTGGGTGAGCGACAGCTCATTGGCATAGCTGATCGCCATGATCCGCTTGCGCGGATCCTGTCCCATCACCCAGGCGGTGAATGCGATGGTAACGCAGATCGACTTGGCCGAGCGCGGCGGCACCGTGATGATCAGGCGCTTGCAGTCGCCCCGCCGGACTCGCTGCAGTTGCCAGGCGATCGCGTGGATGTGCCAGTTGGGCCGATAGGCTGTGCCCGGCTCGAGCGTCGCAAAGCACTGGGCGATGAAGGTTGCCAGGTCGCGCCGCAGGATCGCGTTGAACAAGGCCGGCTCAGCCATCCCCGCCTCCCGCCTTGCTCCTACGCGTCACATAGTCTGCGATCAGCGCCTCCTCCTGGTCATTGGTCAGGATCGCCGTCCCCGAACCTATTGACTGCTCGTACTGGGCTAGGAGCGCAAACATGGTCTGCCGCGCCTTAGCATCCCCTTTTAAGGCCGCTTCGGCGGTCTTGTTCAGCAGGGCGGCGACGAATGAGATCGATTCCTGCCGGCCATTGCGGGCGACCTTGATCGGTTCGCCGAGGAGCTTGTCGAGCTCCTCGATCAGGCCCAGACGTGGCCTGCCCTTGCGGCGTCCCGACGGATTACCGCTCTGGCCCTTGCGGAAGCGGCTGTGCAGGGGCGGGCGCTTGTAGCCCACCCCGTCGAAATCATCGTCACGCGGCATCGCGGTCGCCCTCCGTCTCGAGGGAGGGCACCTCGCCACGCATCCCCGCCATCTCGGCGAAGGTCAGCCCCGTCCCGGCGTGGCGCGCCTCGGCCTTGAACAACTTCTCCCAGCGCCGGATCGCGAGATCGACATAGAGCGGGTCGAGCTCCATGACATAACCGCGGCGCTTCGCCTTGGCAGCCGCGATCAGAGTCGTGCCCGAGCCGCCGAACGGGTCCAGGATGACGCCTTTCGGCTTCGAGCCATCCTTGATCGCATCCATCACCATCGCGCAGGGCTTCACCGTCGGGTGGCTGGCCAACTCCGCCATCCGGCCCTTGCGGAAGCCGTTCACCCCGGCATAGCTCCAAAGCGTCGTGCGATAGCGTCCGTGGCGACCGAGCTCGATGTTGTTGATGTGCGGCGCCTTGCCCTTCTTCCACAGCGTGATCAGCTCGGTCTGGGAGCGGTAGAGCGATCCCATCCCGGCATTCGATTTGGCCCAGGTGATCACGCTCTTCAGTGCGTCGAAGACCGCAAAGCCGGCATCGAGCGTCTCGTGCAGGTGCGGCCCGTCAATGCAGCTGAAGATCAAAGCGCCATCCTGCGAGGCCTCCGCGATCTCCCCGAACACTTCTTTCAGGAAGGCGGTGAACTCAGCCTTGCTCATCTCGCCCGAGGCCATCGCGAACGGCCGGTGTTTGATCTTGCCGAGGCCGCCGACGTGCCCATCGATCTTCACATTGTAGGGCGGGTCGGTGAACACCATCTGGGCACGTTCGCCACCCATCAGCGTCTCATAGGCCTCCTGCTTGCGCGCATCCCCGCACAGGATGCGGTGCTCGCCGAGCAGCCACAGATCGCCGAGCCGCGTCACCGCGACCGCCTCCGGCTCGGGCAACGTATCAGCCGGATCCGCCTTGGCCGGCGCCGGCCCGGTGTCGCTGAGCAGGTTATCGATCTGCGCGGTCTCGTAACCGGTGAGCTCGACGGCGAAGTCGATCTCGACCAAGTGGCCGAGCTCCAGCTTCAGGATCGCCTCGTCCCAGCCCGCATGTTCCGCCAGCCGGTTATCCGCGATCCGCAGCGCCCGGATCTGATCCTGGCTCAGATGGTCGAGGCGGATCGTCGGTACCGTCTCCCTGCCGAGCAGCTTGGCCGCCTCGTAGCGGCCGTGGCCCGCCACGATCTCGCCCTCGCCGTCGATCAGGACCGGCGTCACAAAGCCGAACGCCTTGATGCTGTCCGCGACCAGGTGGATCTGCTTCTGCGAATGCGTCCGCGCGTTGCGCGCCGACGGCTTCAGCTGCGACAACGGACGCTCGACGATCTGCGGAGCGAAGCTCGCAACCGCCTGGCGGAGGACCGGATCCTCTGCAGCCGCCCCGCCACGCTGGCGAAGACGGACCGAGGGTTTGGGGGTGGGGGTGTTTTCGGGGATATTCTTCGAAGACATTGCGATCGTGTCCTTTTGCAAGGAGACGACCAGGCCTGGTGAGCACCCGTGGCAAAGCAGACCCAGAACGCATCGCTGCGCCGGGGATCTACTCCGCCTAACGAGGGCTGCTCACCTCAGGGGTAAAATGCCTCAATTAGGTAGGATGCCGGACTGATCGGTCTCGGCTGAACGCCCTGCGATTTTGCGGGACGCGCTGATAAACTAGTGGCGATCGTTCGCCTTCGCAAGAGAGTGGGATCGACAAAACGTCAACGATTCTAGCGGCATAGAGTGTCTTTGTCAGCTCCCGGCTACGAGCGCGAGGGGCGCAACTCCGTCGTACCCCTCGCGACGGCGCCGCGGCTGGCATCTCAGCCATCGCCAGGTCTGCTCCGTCCGCGGAGTGTCCCCTGCTCTAAGAGGAAGCGTTCCCTGCTCCTAGAGCCGGAATATCCTGCTCACCTGAAAGGCTAAGCACCGTCAACGCCTTGGTGAACAAGCGCAAAGGTCGCCAAGCGTCATAGAAATTGGGAGAGAGATTGGCGGGAAAGTCCCTGCTTTTCCCTGCTACCAGGGAATCTAAGATCGCCACGAGGTGGGCATCGACTTCATGCAGCCTGAAGGCCCGAAACTGGCGAGATACCGGTCGTGCGAGCCCGTTCGACAGCATCTTCGCCGCCCCTGCTGTAAAGATGGGTCACCGGCGGCTGGACCTTGCCGGGACGCGATTGGGCAAGCCGGCCTTCCCCAGATCAGACCTCTGAGCGGATTTTCTCGCTCACGCCTTCACCACATGCTCCGCGAACGCGCCATTCCGTTCGCAGGCGTTTCGCGTATCGACCACGAGCCGCGCCTCGGCGACGAGGGCTTTGTAGTCGACATCGTCGTGATCCGTGGCGATGAGCACCGCCTGGTAGGTGCCGATGACCCCATCGCGGAGGCTGATCGACCGCCGGCCTGCCAGGGCGGCATGCTCGCGCGTCGGCGGTATCACCGGTACGAACGGATCATGGTAGTCGGCGATGGCTCCACGCTGTTCGATCAGCTCGATCAGCCGCAGCGCCGGGCTTTCGCGCATGTCGTCGACATTCTTCTTGTAGGCGGCGCCTATGACGAGGATCTTCGCGCCGTTCAGTCCGCGACCGAAGCGTCGATCCAGAGCCTCCGCCAGTTTTTCGACGACGAGGCGCGGCATAGCCGTGTTGATCTCGCCCGCAAGCTCGATGAAACGCGCCGTGATGTCGTATTCGCGGGCTTTCCATGACAGGTAGAAGGGATCGATCGGGATGCAGTGACCGCCGAGGCCCGGCCCGGGATAGAACGGCATGAAGCCGAAAGGCTTGGTCTTCGCGGCCTCGATCACCTCCCAGACGTCAATGCCCATTTTGTCGTAGATCACCTTGAGCTCGTTCACGAGCGCGATGTTGACGGCGCGGAAGATGTTCTCGGTGAGCTTGACGGCCTCGGCCGTCGCCGAGGTCGAAACCGGCACGGTCTTAACGACCAGCGCGCTGTAGACGGCGTTGGCCAGTTCGAGTGCCTCGGCCCCGTCGCCGCCGACCACCTTCGGAATCGTGGAAGTGCCGAAATCGGGATTGCCGGGATCCTCGCGCTCGGGCGAGAAGGCCAGGTAGAAGTCGACGCCGCTCTTGAGGCCCGTCGCCTCGAAGATCGGCCGCATCACCTCATCGGTCGTGCCGGGCCACGTCGTTGATTCGAGCACGACGAGATGTCCCTTGCGCAAGCGCGGCGCGATCGCGCGGGCAGTCGCCTCGACATAGCTCAGATCCGGCTCGCGATGCTTGGTCAGCGGAGTCGGTACGGCGATGATGATGGCGTCGACCTCGCGCAACTCGTCGAAATCGGTCGTCGCGCGGAAACGTTCTTCCTTGATCGCGGCGGCAATCGCCTCGAGCGGGATATGCTTGATGAAGTTTTCGCCGCGGTTGAGCTGAGCGACGCGCTTGGCGTCGATGTCGAAACCGACCACCGGGAAGCCCGACTTGCACGCGGTAAGAGCCAGCGGAATGCCGACATAGCCGAGTCCGATGATGCCGACCTTGAAGCTACGATCGCGCACGCGCTGCACGAGCGCGCTTACGGTCTGATCGTCGATCTTACTCATGAAGCCTGTTTTGGGGATGATGAGATTTGCTCAAGGACGTCGCCCAGTCACACAGYGTTAAGCGCCGGCCTGTCAAGCTGTATCGCTGATGTTCATATCGCGTTTCGGGTCTGAACCTCGCCCGAACTGCTGCGTACGGGCTGTCGATTTGTCATGGGCCACACCGTGCAACGAGATTGAGACATGCAAGGCCTGGTTGAGGTCCGAACGGTGATGACGTCATGTTGCAGCGTCAGGACCGCCTGGTCACAGCGAGCGCTTGCAGGATACTTGACACTGCCTCCCCGCGCTGGTCCTTGCCCTGAGTTTCGCGGCTGAAGACACAAGCTTGCCCGGAGTTTTGCAAGAATGCCCTTGAAGTTCCTCGTGACTGGTGGCGCCGGATTCATCGGCTCGGCGGTCGCGCGCAAGCTGATCGGCGAGACCGAGCATCAGGTCTGCGTGGTCGACAAGCTGACCTATGCCGGCAATCTTGCTTCGCTCGAGCCCGTCTCGGGGAGCAATCGCTATYGCTTCGARCAGGCCGATATCGGCGACGGTGAGCGGATGCAGGCGATCTTCGCCGATTTCGCTCCCGATGTGGTAATGCATCTCGCCGCAGAGAGTCATGTCGACCGCTCGATCGACGGGCCGGCGGCCTTCATCGAGACCAATGTGGTCGGGACCTTCGCGCTGCTACAGGAGGCACTGCGCCACTACCGGGCGCTGCCCGAGGATCGCAAGCGAGCTTTCCGCTTCCATCACATCTCGACCGACGAGGTCTTCGGCTCGCTCGGTGCAGAGGGCTTCTTCCGCGAGGACACGGCCTATCAGCCGAACTCGCCCTATTCGGCCT
Organism: Allobosea sp. P4_C6; assembly: GCF_056402015.1. Taxonomy (NCBI): domain Bacteria; kingdom Pseudomonadati; phylum Pseudomonadota; class Alphaproteobacteria; order Hyphomicrobiales; family Alloboseaceae; genus Allobosea; species Allobosea sp. P4_C6. The sequence goes on along the minus strand of NZ_JBFUIF010000006.1, from coordinate 189,055 downwards.
CCAAGGCGGCCTCGGACCATCTGGTGCGGGCCTGGCATCATACCTACGGTCTGCCGGTGGTGATGACCAACTGCTCGAACAATTACGGGCCCTACCATTTCCCGGAAAAGCTGATCCCGCTGATGATCATCAATGCGCTGGAGGGCAAGCCGCTGCCGGTCTACGGCAATGGGCTCAACGTGCGCGACTGGCTTTATGTCGACGACCATGCCGATGCACTGCTGACCGTCGCCACCGCTGGCAAGCTAGGCGAGAGCTACAATATCGGCGGGCACAACGAGAAGACCAATATCGAGGTGGTCCAGGCGATCTGCGCCATCCTCGATGAGCTGAAGCCCGACCGACAAGGCTCGCGCGAGCGCCTCATCACCTATGTCGGCGACCGTCCGGGCCATGATGCACGCTATGCGATCGACGCGGGCAAGATTGGCCGCGAACTCGGCTGGACGCCGAAGGAGACCTTCGAGACGGGGCTTCGCCGCACCGTCGAATGGTATCTCGCCAATCCAAAATGGTGGGGCGACATCCGTTCCGGCGTCTATCGCGGCGAGCGCCTCGGCGCGGCCTGAGCGGAGGGGAAAATATGCTGAGCGTCGAAGATACGGCGATCCCCGCCGTCAAGATAATCACACCGAAGAAGCATGGCGACCACCGCGGCTTCTTCTCCGAGGTCTACAAGCGGTCCGACATGGCGGCGGCCGGGATCGACCTCGTCTTTGTGCAGGACAATCATTCGCGCTCCGCCACGGTCGGCACGCTGCGCGGGCTGCATTTCCAGTCGGCGCCCTTCGTGCAGGACAAGCTGGTGCGCGTCACCAAGGGACGCATCCTCGATATTGCCGTCGATATCCGGGCTTCTTCGCCGACATTCGGCCAGCATGTCGCGGTGGAGTTGTCCGAGGAGAATTGGCGCCAGCTTCTGGTGCCCGTCGGCTTCGCCCATGGCTTCGTCACGCTCGAGCCCGATACCGAAGTGCTCTACAAAGTGACCGCGCCCTATGCGCCGGAGAATGACCACGGCCTCGCTTTCGACGACCCGGCGCTGGGCATCGATTGGCGCCTGCCGCTCGCGAGCCTCACCCTCTCCGACAAAGACCGCACGCATCCTCGGCTTGCCGAGATGCTGCGTTATTTCGACTGATGACGCTTCGCATTGCCGTCACCGGTTGGACCGGTCAAGTCGTCTGCGCCATGCTGGAGCGCGTGCCGGTGGGGGTCGAGGTCGTCGCGCTCCGCCGCCCCGAACTCGATCTCGCCATTCCCAGGACGGTCGCGCCGGTGCTGCGCGCGGCCAGACCCGACGTCATCGTCAATGCGGCCGCCTATACGGCCGTGGATCAGGCCGAGAGCGAGCCCGATCTCGCCATGCGCATCAACGGCCAGGCCGCCGGCGAAGCGGCGCGCGCGGCAGCCAGCCTCGGCATTCCCGTCATCCAGCTCTCAACCGACTACGTCTTCGACGGAACGCTCGACCGGCCCTATCGCGAAGACGATCCGACCGGCCCGATCTCGGCCTATGGCGCGAGCAAGCTCGCCGGGGAACAGGCGGTCGCCGCGGCCACCGCCAACCATGCGATCCTGCGCACCGCCTGGATCTACAGCCCCTTCGGCAAGAACTTCGTCAGGACGATGCTGCGTCTTGCCGAAACACGCGATGAGGTCGCCGTCGTCGCCGACCAACTGGGGTGCCCGACCAGCGCGCTCGATATCGCCGACGCGATCTTCGCCGTGGCTTGCAATCTGACCGGGCGAACCGACGAGGCATCCCTGCGCGGGGTTTTCCATATGAGCGCGGCGGGCGAAGCGGTCTGGGCCGATGTCGCGGAAGCGATCTTCGCGGAGCGGGAGCGGCTGGGCGGCAAGCCCGTCCGGGTCAAGCCCATCGCGACCGTCGATTATCCGACGCCGGCACGCCGGCCGGCGAATTCCAGGCTCGATTGCAACAAGCTCGGGCTTGCCCATGGAGTCAGGTTGCCGGATTGGCGAGGCTCGCTCCGGGCTTGCGTCGAGCGGCTTCTCAAGGAGCAGGGATAGGCGATGAAGGGTATCATCCTGGCTGGTGGCTCCGGCACGCGRCTGCATCCGATGACGCTGGCGATGTCGAAGCAGCTTCTGCCGGTCTACGACAAGCCGATGATCTACTACCCGCTCTCGACGCTGATGCTCGCAGGCATCCGCGAGGTGCTGATCATCTCGACACCGCACGACCTGCCGAACTTCCGGCGCCTGCTCGGCGACGGTTCCGATTGGGGCATGAACCTGACCTATGCGGAACAGCCCCATCCGGGCGGACTGGCGCAGGCCTATCTGATCGGCGCCGACTTCGTGGCGGGCGAGCCCTCGGTCCTGATCCTCGGCGACAACCTCTATTACGGCCACACCCTGCCCGAGATGATGGCGAGCGCGAAAGCGCGGATAACGGGCGCGACCGTCTTCGCCTATCATGTGCGCGATCCGGAGCGTTACGGCGTGGTCGAGTTCGACGCGAACGGCAAGGCGATCTCGATAGAAGAGAAGCCGAAGGCGCCGAAATCCAACTGGGCCGTGACCGGGCTGTATTTCTACGATGCCCAGGTCGTCGAGATCGCGAAGAACCTGAAGCCGTCCCCGCGTGGCGAGCTCGAGATCACCGACATCAATCGCGTTTATCTCGAACGTGGCGAGCTTTCCGTCGAATCCATGGGTCGCGGCTTCGCCTGGCTCGACACCGGCACGCCCGACAGCTTGCTCGAAGCGAGCGAGTTCGTCCGCACGCTCGAGGCCCGCCAGGGTTTGCGCATCGCCTGCCCGGAAGAGATCGCCTATCGTCAGGGATGGATTTCGGTCGCCCAGCTCAAGATGCTCGGTGAACGCCTCGCAAAATCCGAATATGGCCGCTACGTCTTGCAGATCGCGGACGCAGGAGCGTAGTCGAGCGGATTTGGACGCTCGGCTACGCTTGCGGGCACTTTGAGAAGCGCGTCGTTGCGACTAGGACTGCCGGAACGCCGTTCCATGGATGCACAATTGGACCAGAGCCTATCCTACAAGCGTGTCGTCGTGACCGGAGCTGCCGGCTTCATCGGGCTCCATGTGGCCGAGGCGCTGCTGGCACGCGGCATCGAGGTGCTCGGCGTCGACGCCCTCGTGCCCTATTACGATCCGRCATTGAAGCAGGCGCGGCTCGATCGGTTGCGGGGCCACAATGGCTTTTCCTTCGAGCAGATCGACCTCGCGAACTACGATGCGCTCGACGGTGCGGTGTCAGGCTTTCGGCCGGATGCCATCATCCACCTCGCCGCTCAGGCCGGTGTCCGCTACTCGATCGACAATCCACGTGCCTATGCCAGCGCCAATCTCGACGGCTTTCTGTCCGTGCTGGAGGCCTGCCGCCGTCACGCCGTCGGCCATCTCGTCTATGCCTCGTCGAGTTCCGTCTATGGCGCCAATGCGAAGGTGCCGTTCAGCGAGCATGACGGGGCCGATCATCCCGTCTCGCTCTATGCGGCGACCAAGCGTGCCAACGAGCTGATGGCGCATTCCTATGCCCATCTCTACGGAATCCCGACGACGGGCCTGCGCTTCTTCACGGTTTATGGACCCTGGGGGCGGCCCGACATGGCCTATTTCAAGTTCACCAAGGCGATCCTCGAGGGCAGTGCGATCGACGTTTACGCCGAAGCGCAGATGAGCCGCGACTTCACCTATGTCGATGACATCTGCGAAGCGATCGTTCGCCTGATCGGGCGGCCTCCGGCGGCTGATCCAAGCTTCGATCCGGCGCGGCCAGACCCGGCGACGTCCTCCGCACCCTGGCGCATCTACAACATCGGCAACCACACGCCGGTGTCGCTTTCACGCTTCATCGACGTGGTCGAGCAAGCCTGCGGTCGCAAGGCGGTGCGGCGTCATCTGCCCGCGCAGCCGGGGGATGTCCCCGTGACCTATGCCGATGTCGCGGATTTGACGGCCAGGGTCGATTTCCGGCCGGATACGCCGATCGAAACCGGCATCGCCCGCTTCGTCGCCTGGTATCGCGATTTCTATCGGATCTGAGGGCCCGTTCGCTTACACGGTGGCCGACTGTGCCGCTGAGAAGAAGAAGACGGCGAGCGCCAGCAGGAAGGCGAAACTCACGAAGCGGACGGGAGACATGGGCACCTGCGGCGGATGGGTCGTTGCGCGGGACCATGCCGGACGAGCCCTGAAATCGGGTCAATTCGGCAGATAAAATTGTGTCGAATTGCGCGATTCCCAGCCGCGGCCCTGCTTTTAAGCGGGTTTTTCGCGCGTTCGGCAGGTATCTTGGCGTCGACGCCCGTTGCGGCAGACCGCTCGGGATCGAAATCGCTCTTCGCGGGTTATTTACCGCGCCGCAAGTTGCGCGCGAGGAGTAGGACATGATGACGATCAGGCAGACAGCCGTTTCCTTCGCAGCTTTTGTGATGCTGGCTTCGCCGGCGATGGCGCAGACGCGCTCGCTCGGCCCTTCCACCGGCACCGTTCGAATCGAGCAGCTCCAGGCCGGCTTCGTGGCCTCGGGCGAGGCGGGCGGAGGAACCCTGCGGTTTCGCGGCCGCTCCTATCCGATCACCGTCGGCGGTCTCGGCATCGGCTCGATCGGCGCCTCCCGCACCGTCGCGTCGGGGACGGTCTATGGCTTGCGCAACGTCTCCGATTTCGCCGGGGCCTATGTCCAGCTGAAGGAAGGCTGGGCCGTCGGCGATCAGGGGCGCGGCAATGTCTACCTGCGCAACGACAAGGGCGTGACACTGCGGCTGACCACCCGCCGCCAGGGACTTCAGCTCTCGTTCGGTGCCGACGGCGTGCTGATCGGCTTCAAGCAGTAGCCCGAGCCCGGAATCCTCGGGAGCGGGTAATGGCCGACAGGTCGGGCCGCGCACGATAGCCACTAGGCTTTTGCGCCACCTCGACTATGGTGCGGCCCGCTTTGACCAACCTGCTTGTCCCACTTGCCGTCTTTGCCGCCGCCGCCTTGTTGGCGGCGGTGCTTTGCGTCGGGCTGCGTCCCCTTCTGGTGCGCTATGCGCTTGCTCGGCCGAATGCGCGCTCCAGCCACAAGATACCGACGCCGCAAGGCGGAGGCATCGCCGTGCTCGTCGGCGCGTTTCTGGCCCTGGCGCTGTCTATTTGGCTGAGCCCGATCGAAGACGAGGCACGCCGCACCGTGCTGATCGTCGGCGTTGCCGCGGCAGCCTTGGCCATGGTCGGCGCCTGGGACGATATCCGGCCCTTGCCGGCGAGCCTGAGGCTTGTCCTGCAAGCCGCTTGCGTCGGCATCGTGCTGTTCGGCGCCGCGCCTGAGCTGCGCTTGTTTCCCGAAATGATGCCTCTGGCGGTCGAGCGCGCCCTCGCCCTGCTGGCGGGAATCTGGTTCGTCAACCTCGTCAACTTCATGGACGGGCTCGACTGGATGACGGTCGCCGGCATCGTGCCGCTCGCGGCTGCTCTCGCCCTGGCCGGAACCTGCGGGGTGATCGATCCGGTGACGGGATGGCTGGCGGCGGCGCTCTGCGGCGGTCTCGTCGGTTTCGCCCCCTTCAACCGGCCGGTGGCCAGGCTGTTTCTCGGCGATGTCGGCTCGCTGCCGATCGGCCTCCTCACCGCCTATCTGCTCTATCGGCTGGCCGGGACCGGCGCCTTCGCCGCGGCGGTGATCTTGCCGCTCTATCACATCGCCGACGCCACCATCACGCTGCTTCGCCGCCTGGCGCGCGGCCAGAAGGTCTGGGAAGCCCATCGCTCGCACTTCTATCAGCAGGCGACCACCAACGGCTTCGGCGTGCTCGCTGTGGTCGGTCGGGTCGCGCTCCTGAACCTTGCCCTGGCCGTGCTGGCGGCCTTTTCGATCGCCTTGCCGCAACTCGGGGTCCAACTGGCCTGCCTTGCCGCTGCCGCCCTATTGACGGGCCTGCTGCTGCACCGTTTCGCGACGGGGCCGAGTCGTGGCTAGCGAACGCATCCTTCTCACTGGAGCAAGCGGTTTCGTCGGCCCGCATGTCGTCGCCGCGCTCGGTCAGGCGGGGTATCGCCTGCGCCTCGCCCAGCGCCGCCCGCAACCGGCACCGGACGGCGTCGAAACCGTCCTGGTCGGCGATCTCCGCGGACCGGTCGATTGGCGCCCCGCCCTCGATGGCGTCGATCATGTCGTGCACATGGCTGGCCTCGCCCATGCTGGCCCCGGCCTCGACGAAACGCTCTATACCCGTATCAACACCGACGCGACGCTGGATCTGGCACGCTCTGCCGCTGCTGCCGGCGTGCGGCGCTTCGTCTTTCTGTCCTCGATCAAGGCCCTCTCAGGCGCCTTCGATGGCCCGCCACTGTCCGAGACGGCAGAGCCGGCGCCGGGTGACGCCTATGGCCGCTCCAAGCTCGCGGCCGAACGCGGCCTGGGAGAACTCGACCTCGATTGGGTCGCACTGCGCCCGGTTCTGATCTACGGGCCCGGCGTCAAGGCCAACATGGCGGCACTGCTCCGGCTCGCGCGGCTGCCCATACCCTTGCCGCTGGGGGGCCTGAGGGCACCGCGCTCGCTGCTGGCCGTCGAGAACATGGCCGATGCCATCCGTTTCGCGCTGACGCCGGATTGTCCGGCGCGGCAGGTCTGCACGGTCTCGGACCCCGAGCCGGTCAGCGTTGCCGATATGCTCACCGCGATGCGCTCCGGCCTCGGCCGCGCTCCGGGGCTGCTGCCTGTGCCGGAGCCATGGCTGAGGATGCTGGCACGCCTTGCCGGGCGCGAGGAGACCTTCCTCAAGCTGGCGGGCAGCCTCGTCGCGCGGCCAGATCGCCTGCTCAGGGCCGGCTGGCGGCCACCGGCAGAGACGAAAGCGGCTCTGGCGCGTCTGGCTGTGACTGCTCGCGCCGGCTGAAATCCGGAATCGCCTCGTCGAGGACCGCATTGGCTGCGGCGCGGTCGTCGGCCTTCAGGGCGCTCTCCAGCCGCGACAGCCAACCCTGGATGCGCGCCCGCCCGGCAAAGATCGGCTTCGCCGCCATGACGCCGTCGAGCCCCGTCTCGGCCATCGGCTCGTCGTGGGCGAACAGGATCTCGTTCAGCCGCTCGCCCGGCCTGACGCCGGAGACGATGATCTCGATGTCCTCGCCCGGCTCGAAGCCGGCGAGGCGGATCATCCGCTCGGCCAGATCCATGATCCGCATCGGCTGGCCCATCTTGAGCACGTAGACCGCCGCCCGCTCGGCATCCGGCCCGCCTGCGGGCGCATGCGACGCTGCGGTCAAGACGAGATCGCAGGCTTCGCGGATCGTCATGAAGTAGCGGATCATCTCCGGGCTGGTGACGGTCAGGGGCCCGCCCCGGGCGATCTGGGCCTTGAATTTCGGCACGACGGAGCCGACCGATCCCAGCACATTGCCGAAGCGCACGGCGACGAGCCGCACGCCTGAGGCGGCGGCCACGAACTCGGCATCGCGCGATTGCGCGTACATCTCGGCGAAGCGCTTGGTCGCGCCGAGCATCGAGACCGGCTCGATCGCCTTGTCGGTCGAGATCAGCACGAAGGTCTTGGCGCCTGAGGCGACGGCGGCATCCGTGACGTTCACCGAGCCGAAGATGTTCGTCTTGATGCCTTCGCTCCAGTCCGCCTCCAGATAGGGGACATGCTTCAGCGCGGCGGCGTGGATGACGATGTCGGGCCGGAAGGCGGTGAAGAGCGGCATGATGCGCTCGCGGTCGCGCACATCGGCGAGCACGCCGGCGACGGCTGTCTCCGGCGCCTGGAACGAGAGCTGTTCGGTGATCTGGAACAGGGCGGGTTCGGAGCTTTCGACGACGAGCAGCTCGGCCGCGCCGAAGGCGGCGCAGCGCAGGCAGATCTCCGAGCCGATCGAACCGCCGCCGCCGGTGACGATGACCCGCTTGTCCTTGAGGAACGCCCCCAGCCGCTCGCGGTCGATGGAAACCGTCGAGCGCACCAGCAGGTCCTCGATTTCCAGCGGAGCGACCTCGGTGTCGCGCACGCCTTCGCCTAGCGCCTCGATACGGGAGATCGGGAGGGCGAGCTTGCGGGTACGGGCGAGCCATTTCTCGGGCTGCGCCTCGGGCAGCAGTGCCGAGGGCGTGGCGACGATGCGGCGGAAGCCTTCGCCGCGCTCTACGGCGTCGGCGGCGATCGTTTCGATATCCGAGAGCAGGCCGAGCACCGGAACGCCGCGGATCGACTGGCCAAGATCGTCCGTCCGAGGCGTCAGGATGCCAGCCGGCCGCAGCCGGCGCATCGTGCCGGCTTCCATCGCGCGGATCACCATCTCGACCTCGACACCGCGTCCCAGGATCAGCGTCGGCAGGGTCGCTTCGCGTTCCGCGCTGGAACGCGAGCGGGCGAACTTGAAGTAGCGATAGGCGAGGCGCGGCCCGCCGAGCAGCGAGTTCTGCACGAGCCAGTAGAGTGCGATCGTGATCTTGCCGAAATAGAAGCCGCCGTAGAAGTTCGGCGCGACCAGCACATAGTCGACCGCCAGCAGGGTCAAGGTCAGGACCGTGACGGCCTTGACGATATTCGACAGGTCCGGCAGCGAGGCGAAGCGCCATTTCGAGCGGTAGAGCGAGAAGAACCAGTAGACCAGCCCGGCATAGGCCACGAAGAAGGGCAGGAAGCGCGGCAGGTAGCGCAGATGCTCGTCGAGCTGCCAGCCCTCGAAGCGAACGACGAAGACGAGCCAGATCGCCAGCCCCGTCATCACGAGATCGTGGACGACGACGGCTGTTTTCTTGAGATTCTGTTTGGGCAGGATGGCCATCACGCGGGGTATCCCGCTCCCTCGATGGCTTGTCAACGCAGCGTCGCGCGGTTGCTCAGTTCGGCTGCGGCCTCGCCTCCAGCGCGCTGAGCACGAAGGTGATCATTTCGTCGGGCGAGGGGCCGGGAATGCACTCGCACTGCGTGATCAGCAGCGGGTGCATGAAGCGGATCATCGCGGTGCGGATGCATCCGGTGGCATGGGCCGGCTCCATCGGCCGGAATTCGCCGCGGGCGATGCCGTCGGCGACGACCTGGCGCAGGACGACGTCGAAGCGCTCGATATGGGCGAGGATCGCGTCCCAGCTTTCCTCCATGGCCGCACAGACCATTTCCTGCATCCGGGCATGCCCGGCGAAACGGGCGGCGTTGAGACGGAAGGAGGTGGCGAGGATGTCGCGCAGCCGCTCGGTGGCGGGGCGATCCTCGACGGCGATGGTGGCGATCGCTTCTTCCTGCTCGCGCTTGTAACGCTCGAGCACGGCTTCGTTGATCGACTTCTTGGAGTCGAAGAAGCGATAGACATTCGCGGGGCTCATCCGCAGAGACTTCGCTATGTCCGCGACGGTCGTCTTCTGATACCCGATATCGCGAAAGAAGCGTTCGGCGGTGTCGACGATGATTTGCTTGGTATCGCGTTCGGAATGACTCACGGCGGCGCCGGCTTGTTTATATTTCAACGAATGCGGTGAAGAATTGATCCTTATGACGAATTTCGTCATTCGTCAACATAATGGCGAATAAAGACTTTTGCCTTGATGCATATCAATTCCGATCCGAAACACGTCCTGACAAGCACTGCCAGTCCCGTCAACCAATGATCCGCGGCGCCGGAAGTTCCCCGGCTCATGATGCCGTTGGCCGCGATTTGGCGATATCCATCAGTTTATCGATGTCGAGATGGCGCTCCAAATGGCCAGCGAGCGCATCCAGCGTCTTTTCGACGGCATCGTCGTAGTTCAGGGACGACGGCAGATCGCGGCCGGCAACGCGAGCGAGCCAGGCGTTACGCACTGCGTCGGAAGCAAAGACGCCATGCAGATAGCTGCCGGCGATGCGGCCATCCGGGCTGGCCGCGCCCTCCGTCCGTCCATCGACGATGAACGGCGCGCGTGAGGTGTCGCCGCCCACGGTGCGGCCGAGATGGATTTCGTAAGCCTTTCCCTGCGCACCGCTGGCGGCGTCGCCGAACTCGACCTCGCGGACGGTCTTCTCGGCGTCGAGGCTGGTTTCGACGTCGAGCAGGCCCAGGCCTTGCGCCTCTCCGGCCGGACCTTCCAGCCCCAGCGGGTCGCGCACCACGCGCCCGAGCATCTGGTAGCCGCCGCACAGCCCCAGCACATGCCCGCCGCGCCGGCGATGGGCGAGGATGTCGATATCCCAGCCCTCGCGCCGCAGCGCCGCGAGGTCGCGCAGGGTCGTCTTGGAGCCCGGCAGGATGACGAGGTCGGCATCCCCCGGCAGGGCCTGGCCGGGCCCGATCATCGCGAGGTCGACCTCGCTTTCCAGCTTCAGCGGGTCGAGATCGTCGAAATTGGCGATGCCCGGCAGCACGGGCACGGCGATCTTCAATCGGGCTCCCGTCTTGCGCCCCGAACGGATGTCGAGCCCGTCCTCGGCAGGCAATCGTGTGGCCTCCGCGAACCAGGGGATCACACCCAGCGAGGGCCAGCCCGTGGCCTTCGCGATCGTCTCGATTCCCGGGCCGAACAGCCCGACATCGCCCCGGAAGCGGTTGATCGCGAAGCCGCGAATCATCGCCCGGTCGGCCGGGTCGAGCACGGCATGGGTGCCGATGAGGCTCGCGATCACGCCGCCGCGGTCGATGTCGCCGATCAGCACGGCCGGCACGTTCGCCGCGCGCGCGAAGCCGAGATTGGCGATGTCGCGGGCGCGCAGATTGGTTTCTGCCGGGGAGCCCGCGCCTTCGACGATGACGAGGTCGGCCTGCTCGCCGAGGCGCTCGAAACTCTCGAGGACGCGCGGCAGGAAATCGCCGCGCCGCGCGAAATCGCGGGAGCTCAGCCGGCCGGCGACGCGGCCCTGAAAGATGATCTGGCTGCCCTGCTCGCCCTCGGGCTTCAGGAGGACGGGGTTCATGTCCGGATGCGGCGCGACACGCGCAGCCCGCGCTTGCAGCGCCTGCGCGCGGCCGATCTCGCCATCGGCGGTGGCGGCGGCATTGTTCGACATGTTCTGCGGCTTGAACGGGCGCACGCGGAGCCCGCGATCGGCGAAGAGCCGGCAGAGCCCTGCGACGATCAGCGACTTGCCGACATTGGAGCCGGTGCCGAGGATCATGATGGCCGGGGTGGGCGAGCGGGACATCGCCCTGCTTAGCGCGGTTATCCCTCGCGCGAAAAGCCGTCGAGCCGGACAACCCGCATGCAATGGAAGCGCTGAAATGTGGTGCTGTCTGTCGGAACGGCGCGGGAGCTGGCGGCGCCTCCGAAGGGCACCACGATCCTGACAAGGTTCGCCGGTCCACTGCGGCATCCTGCTGCGCCAAAGGGGCGAAGTCGCAACAGGGTTCCGCCGAGGACCGGCTGACAATCAATAGACACTGACCGATGACGAATGTCAACATTCATCAGTCGGCATTTTTCGAGAACCTTTCCCGCCGGGGCGCGCCCGGATGCGCTCGGGCAAACGGCATGGTAAAGCCGGCTTCCCTCTCTGCTCTCGCCGGCCTTTGCGATGAATCCGATCTTCTCCGCTCTTCCGACCACCGTCTTCGAGGCGATGTCGCAGCTCGCGCGCGAAACCGGCGCGGTCAATCTCGGGCAGGGCTTCCCCGATGATCCCGGCCCGGAGGATGTGCGGCGCAAGGCCGCGGACGCGGTCATGGATGGCTGGAACCAGTATCCGCCGATGATGGGCCTGCCCGAGCTGCGTCAGGCGGCGGCTACGCATTACAAGCGCTGGCAGGGCCTCGATCTCGACCCGAACAGCGAGATCATGGTGACCTCGGGCGCGACCGAGGCGATCGCCGGCGCGCTGATGGCCTTGGTGACGCCCGGCGACGAAGTCGTGCTGTTTGAGCCGATGTACGATGCCTATCTGCCGCTGGTGCGGCGCGCTGGCGGCATCCCGAGATTCGTGACGCTGACGCCGCCGCATTTTGGGCTGACGGAGGAGGCGCTGGCCAAGGCCTTCTCGCCGAAGACGAAGGTGGTGCTGTTCAACAACCCGCTCAATCCGACGGCCACGATCTTCAGCGAGGCCGATCTCGATCTTCTCGCCGATTTCTGCGTCCGGCACGATGTGATCGCGATCTGCGACGAGGTCTGGGAGCATGTCGTGTTCGACGGGCACCGCCACGCCTCGTTGCTCGGCCGGCCGGACATGCGCGAGCGCACCGTCAAGATCTCGTCGGCGGGCAAGATCTTCTCGCTGACCGGCTGGAAGGTCGGGCTCGTCATGGCCGCGCCGGCGGTCATGCGCGTCCTCGCCAAGGCCCATCAGTACATCACCTTCACCACCCCGCCGAACCTGCAGGCGGCGGTGGCTTACGGGTTGGGCAAGGCGGACGGCTACTTCGAAGGCATGCGCGCCGATTTCCAGCGCTCGCGCGACCGTTTCGCCACGGGCCTGCGCGATCTCGGCTTCGCGGTGCTGCCGAGCGCGGGGACCTATTTCCTCAATGTCGACATCGCCCCGCTCGGCGAGAGCGATGATGCCGATTTCTGCCGGCGCCTCGTCACCGAAAGCGGCGTCGCGGCGATCCCTGTGAGCGCGTTCTATGCCGAGGGGGCCGTGAAGAACGTCGTGCGCTTCTGCTTCGCCAAGCGCGATGCGACGCTCGATGCGGCGCTGGAGAGGCTGGCGGGTCGTCGCCCGCGCTGAAGCGGGCCGTCGCCGGCCTTCAGGCGCCGAGCAGCCTGGTTGCGACCGCACCGGCGGCGACGAGTCGCTTTTGCAGGTCGGCGGCGACCGAATCGCCACCGGCCGACTGGCGCGCCGTCTCCGCCGCCGTCATCAGCTGGGCCAGCGCCTTCTGGGCGAGCTCCTTGTCCTTGTTGCGTCGCGCCAGCTGCAGCATGGCCTCGGCCTGATTGGCGAGACTGCGCGCCCAGAGCAGGGGCGCGTACTCCTGCCGGCGCTCTTCCAGCGCGGCGGCAAAGGCCGCGATTGCCTCCTCGATCACCACCGGTTCGCTGTAGCGCTCGCCCATGGCGGCCAGCACGCTGCCCATCTGGTCCTGAAGCTCGGCCCAGCGCAGCGGCTCGCGGCTGCGTTCGGTCGCCATGGAAACCCGGTTGAGGCCGTTGAAGGCGCGTTCCAGCAAGGAAAGATCGTTCCGGCGCCGCCCGAGCGTCGCCCGGGCCCGCGAGATCATGTGCTCCGCTTCGAGCCAGCGCGTCTCGTCGTCGGCGCGGCTCCAGGTGGTCAGCACGCTGGCATAGGTGGCGATCGCCTCTTCGAGAAGCTCGTCGTCCTTCTGCGCGACCCCAAGTGTCACCGCGAGGCGGCCCAGCCGCAGCTTCAGCGCGCGCCAGAGCGGCGGCGCCTCGTCCCGGCCGAGATATTCGATGCCGGCGCGGCAATGGCCGAGCGCGACGGCGAGCAGTTTCGCTTCGCCGGTGAGAGCGGCGAGGCCTTCCAGTGCCGCGGCCAGCGATTCCTCGGCACCGGCGAAGGCGACGGTATCCGCAAGGTTGTCCAGCCCGTCGAGCAGGCGGCGCAAGGCGTCGATGGCAGCATCGTAGCCGTCGCGGCCGCCGAAATCCTCGCTGATGCGGGCCAGCGCCTTTGCCTGAGCCAGCGCCGCGGCCCGGCTGTGGTCGACATCGGCGAGACCGATCAGGGCGGAGGCTTCGCCATAGCGGGCGGCGGCCTCGCGATAGCCGTCCGAGGTGGTGCGCAGGAAGCTGAGCGCCGCCCGGTCGGCGCGGTTCTCGCCGATCAGCAGCCGGCGCTCGAGCGGCAATGTCGAGAGGTCGGTCGAGCCGCCGATGGCATGAAGCTCGGCCTGCGCCAACGCCTTGTCGGCGTCGGCGAGGCGGCCAGCAGCGATGGCGCCGCCTGCCCCAGCACGCAGGCGCTGGATCTCTTCGTCACCGACCGGCAGCGCCAGTCGTTCGGCCAAGGCGAGGAAGTCGGCCGATTTGCGATCGAGCAAGGCCTCGGTGGGCGAGGTCGAGCCGGGGCGGCGCAGCCAATCCGCGATCATCGCCGCCAGCGCCACCGGCGGGAGGCCTTGGCGTCCGGCGACGCGCGCCAGAAGCGGGGCGATCTCGTCGGACTGGCTGATGGGTGCCTCCCGCTCCGGCTCGGCTTAAAGCATTTTCGAGCGAAGAGGATACAGGTTCGCGTTAAGAAAATGCGATAAAACAGGGAGATGGAGCATTCCGCGCTTCGAAGGCGCGCGGAATGCTCTCAATGCTTACTTCGCGGCGATGACCGCGATCTCGACCGTGAACTGCGGCGCGGCCAGCTTGGCCTCGACCGTGGCGCGACCCGGGGTCTGGCCGGCGACGATCCACTTGTCCCAGACGGCGTTCATCTCGGCGAAGGTCGACATGTCCGAGAGCCAGATATTGACCATCAGCAGCTTCGTCTTGTCGGTGCCGGCCTCAGCCAGGAGCCCGTCGATGATGCCGAGGATGTCGGCGGTCTGCTCGCCCACGCTCTTGCCGGCAGCCTTGTCCGCGACCTGGCCGGCCAGATAGACGGTGTCGCCATGCACCACGGCCTTGGACATGCGCGGGCCGACGCTGATACGCTGAATGCTCATAATATAATCTCCTTGGACGAACGCCTTCGCTGGTAGCCCGGCCCGGCCGGTTTCGCAAATGATAAGGCGACTAGATTAGGCTCGCCCAGCCGGCCCAGAGCGCCGCGTAGCGGCCGGTCTTGCCGATCAGGACGAGGACCAGGAAGCGTGCGAACGGATAGTTCAGCGTGCCGGCGACGAAGGTCAGCGGATCGCCGACGACCGGCAGCCACGAGAACAGCAGCGACGGCCAGCCGAAGCGGGCGAAGAAGTTTTGAGCCTGCGCGAAGCGGGCTGGATCCGGCCGCAGGCGAGCCGGCAGCTTCTCGACGCCATGGCGCGCGATCAGCCGCCCCAGCCACCAGTTGACGATCGAGCCGGCCGTGTTCGCCAGGCTTGCGGTCAGGAAGAGCGCGAAGGGGTCCACGCTCTTTGCCGCGAGCAGCCCGACGAAGACGGCTTCCGACTGTGCGGGCAGCAACGTCGCCGCGACGAAGGCCGCAGCGGCCATCAGGCCGAGCGAGGAAGGATCAAGGTTCTCCAGCACCGCCAGGGGTTCCTATCGCGCCGAGTGGGCTGGCCGGGGGATCAGTCCAGCATCGCGGCAAGCGCATTGACGGTGTTGGCGTTGCGCAGCGTGCCGATGCCGAGTTTCCTGGTCGTCAGATGCGAAAGCAGCTTCGCCTCGTTCGGTTCGCCGCCGAAATCGATCCAGAGATCGCCATTCGCGAGGGCGAGGCCGGTGCCGGGCGTGGCGAACCCGCCGAGCATGGATAAAGCCTCCGGACCGAGCGGCTTTCGCATGACGCGGATGCCGATCTCCGCGCCGGTCCTGTCCGGGAAGGGATTTTGGGCGGCAAGCTGCCGCCAGGCCTGCCCCGTGCGCAGGATGATATCGACATGCTTGCCGAAACGGGCGCGGAAGCCGTCTTCCATTCGGCTTTCGATCTCCGCCAAAGGCGCATCGTCGCCCTCGAAGATCAGATTGCCGGTGGCGACCCAGCTGCGCGGGTCGCCAAAGCCGAGCGCCGCCGTCATGGCCTTCAGTTCCGCCATCGCCACTCGCTTGCCCGGGCCGAGCACGATCGAGTGCAGGAGGGCGACATAGGTCGTCATGCCCGCTTCTGCCGCGTTACAAGCGCCGCAGGGCGACCTGCTGGATGCGGTGGCTGGCGCCCTTGGTCAGGATCAGGCTGGCGCGCTGGCGCGTCGGCAGGATGTTCTCCTGCAGGTTCGGCAGGTTGATGCCGGTCCAGAGCTTCTCGGCGATGGAGAGCGCCTCTTCCTCGCCGATCTCCGCATATTTGCGGAAGAAGGAGCGGGGATCGCGGAACGCGGTCTGGCGCAGCGTCATGAAGCGGTTGACGTACCAGCGATGCAGGTCGTGCTCGTCGGCATCGAGATAGACCGAGAAGTCGAAATAGTCGGAAACGAAGGGGATGGCCGTGCCGTCCTTCGGCATCCGGCTCGGCTGCAGCACGTTCAGCCCTTCGAGGATCAGGATGTCCGGCCGCTCGACCGTCACCGTCTCGCCGGGCATGACGTCGTAGACGAGGTGCGAATAGACCGGCGCCTTCACCTGCGGCTTGCCGGCCTTGACGTCGGAGAGGAAGCGCAGGATCGCCGAGCCGTCATAGCTCTCCGGGAAGCCCTTTCGCTGCATCAGCCCGCGCCGTTCGAGCTCGGCATTCGGCAGCAGGAAGCCGTCGGTGGTGACCAGCTCGACCTTCGGCGTGTTCGGCCAGCGCGAGAGCAGCGCCTTCAGCACGCGCGCCGTGGTCGACTTGCCGACCGCGACCGAGCCGGCGACCCCGATGACATAGGGCACCTTGACCTCGGATTCGGCGATCAGGAAGCGCTGCGTCGCCTTGAACAGCCCCTGCGTCGCTGCGACATAGAGCGAGAGCAGGCGCGACAGCGGCAGGTAGATCGCCACGATCTCGTCGAGGGAGATCGGGTCGTTGATCGATTGCAGCTTGGTCAGGTCGTCGACCGAGAGCGTCAGCGGCGCGTCGGCGCGCAGATGCGCCCATTCATCCCGCGAGAACAGGCGATAGGGCGAGACCAGATCGCGTTCGGGCGTGGTCGAGATGAGGCGCTGGTCCATGACGCGACCCGCAATCCAGGCTTCGAGATTCAAGGGAGGGTCATCCTGGCGGGTCCATCCTCGCGATAGTCGATCAACGGGCAAATTACCCGCGTCTGGCCGCCTTTTCCGCCAGTCCGGAGCGGGCCGTGCGGGCTTCAAGCTGGCTCAAGACGTCTTGCAATGCAACATCGCGCGCCTTGAGCACGACCAAAAGATGATAAAGCACGTCCGCGCTCTCGGCGATCAGCTCGGCGCGATCCCCCTTCACGGCGGCGATCACGGCCTCGACCGCCTCCTCGCCGAACTTCTTGGCGGCGCGTTCGGGGCCGGCCGCCAGCAGTTTCGCCGTCCAGGATTCCTCGGGCGAGGCGGCGGCGCGCTCGGCGATGCGGGCTTCGAGATCGGAGAGGGTGAAGCCGCTCATCTCAGACGAGCCTCATCCTGAGCCCGGCATCCGCCATATGCGCCTTGGCCTGCTGAATCGTGTAGGTGCCGAAATGGAAGATCGATGCCGCGAGCACGGCCGAGGCATGGCCCTCGCTGACGCCGGCGACGAGATCGTCGAGATCGCCGACGCCGCCCGAGGCGATGACGGGCACCGGGACCGCGTCCGCAATCGAGCAGGTGAGGCCGAGATCGTAACCGGATTTCGTGCCGTCCCGATCCATCGAGGTGACCAGAAGCTCGCCCGCTCCCAGCGATACGACCTCGCGGGCGAAGGCGACGGCCTCGATGCCGGTGGCGTTGCGCCCGCCATGGGTGAAGATCTCCCAGCGGCCCGGCGAGACCTGCTTGGCGTCGATGGCGACGACGATGCACTGGCCGCCGAACTTCTCGGCCGCGTCCTTGACGAATTGCCGGTTGGTGACGGCGGCGGTGTTGATCGAGACCTTGTCGGCGCCCGCGAGCAGCAGCGCGCGGATGTCCTCGACCTTGCGCACGCCGCCGCCGACGGTAAGCGGCATGAAGCAGGCTTCCGCTGTCCGCGTCACGACGTCGAAGAGGATGCCGCGGTCCTCATGGCTCGCGGTGATGTCGAGGAAGCAGAGTTCGTCGGCCCCGGCCGCGTCATAGGCCTTGGCGGCCTCGACCGGATCGCCGGCATCGACGAGATCGAGGAACTTCACGCCCTTGACGACGCGGCCGTCCTTGACGTCGAGGCAGGGGATGATGCGGGTCTTCAGGGTCATCGGCGGCAACGCTGTCCTGCGGGCGCAGGACCGATTGATCGCAACCGGCAAGCCTGCTCTGCTGGCGGGGACTGATAGCAGTCCAAAGAGGGGAGTTCCATGGCTATTGCATCGATGATTCGGCAGGCCGGCGTCGCGCTCGGCTTGGTTTTCGCGGCCACGGTCGCGACGGGCGCGCAGGCTCAGACGAGCCTGCTCGACGCCGTCCAGAGCCGCGGCGCGCTGCAGATCTGCACCACCGGCGACTACAAGCCCTTCACCCTGGCGAAGGACGGCTCCTTCGAGGGCATCGACATCGAGCTGGCGAAATCGCTCGCCAAGGCGCTCGGTGTCGAGGCGAAGTTCGTCCAGACCAAATGGGCCGATCTGCTGACCGATATGGGCTCGGGCAAATGCGACGTCGCCATGGGCGGCATCTCGGTGACGCTCGACCGGCAGAAGAAGGTGTTCTTCTCGGCGCCCTATCTCGTCAACGGCAAGGCGCCGATCGTGCGCTGCGCCGACAAGGGCAAGTTCCAGACGGTCGCCGACATCGACAAGCCGGAGACGCGCGTCATCGTCAATCCGGGCGGCACCAACGAGCGCTTCGTGCGCGCCAACTTCAAGCAGGCCAAGATCGAGGTCTATCCCGACAACGTCACGATCTTCGACCAGATCCTCGCCGGCAAGGCCGATTTGATGATCGCCGAGTCGATCGAGGTGAAGGTCCAGGAGAAGGCCAAGCCCGGCCTCTGCGCCGTCAATCCCGACGAACCGCTGCAATATGGCGAGATGGGCTACATGCTCCCGCGCGGCGACGCGACCTTCAAGGCCTTCGTAGACCAATGGCTCCACCTCGCCAGGGCGACGGGCGAATTCGCTGGGATATACAACCAGTTCGTGCGGTAATTTGTAACCATCCACCGTCATTCCGGGGCGGCCCGAAGGGCCGAGCCCGGAATCCATGAACACGACGGTTCAGGGCAAAGCGAAAAGCGATACCGACAGCCTTCATCGGTAGCGACGGTGTTCATGGGTTCCGGGCTCAAGCGCTGCGCGCTTGCCCCGGAATGACGATGAGGTTCCAGAGAAGGACGATCAGGCCGCGAGCCGCTTCAGCGCCGCCCCCGGATCGATGCGGCCGTCATAGAGCGCGCGTCCCGTGATCGCGCCCTCGAGGATCGCGGCGTCGGGAGCACAGAGCCGCTCGATATCGGCCATCGAGGCCAGGCCGCCCGAGGCGATGACCGGGATGGACACGGCCTTCGCCAGCGCGATCGTGCCGTCCCAGTTGATGCCCTGGAGCATGCCGTCGCGGGCGATGTCGGTGTAGATGATCGCGGCGACGCCGGCATCCTCGAAGCGCTTGCCGAGATCGGCCGCAGCCAATGTCGAGGTTTCAGCCCAGCCTTCCACAGCCACGAAGCCGTCGCGCGCATCGATGCCGACCGCGACCTGCCCCGGAAATTCCTTCGCCGCTTCGCGCACGAAGCCGGGATCGCGCACCGCCGCCGTGCCGATGATGACGCGGCGGATGCCCTTCTCCAGCCAGCCCGCGACCGTCTTCATGTCGCGGATGCCGCCGCCGAGCTGCACCGGGAAGGCGACGCTGGCGAGGATCGCCTCGACCGCCGTCGCATTCATCGGCTTGCCGGCGAAGGCGCCGTCGAGATCGACGACATGCAGCCACTGGAAGCCTTGCGCCTCGAAGGCGGCGGCCTGCGCGGCGGGATCGTCGTTGAAGATCGTGGCCTGCGCCATGTCGCCCTGCTTCAGCCGGACGCAGCGGCCTTCCTTCAGGTCGATCGCGGGAAAGAGGATCATGGGGTCCAGCTCAGGAAATTGGCGATGAGCTTCAGCCCCAGCGTCTGGCTCTTTTCGGGGTGGAACTGCGTGCCGGCGACGTTGCCATGCGCCACCATCGCCGTCACCGGCCCGCCATGTTCAGTCAAGGCCAGTACGTCCTGCGCGCGCTCGGGAACCAGCGCATAGGAGTGCACGAAATACGCGTGCAACCCCTGCGGGCCGGTCTCGATGCCGTCGAGCAGCGGGTGCTCGTCCTGCTTGTGCAGGGTGTTCCAGCCCATATGCGGAATCTTCAGGCTGTCGTCGTCGATCTCGATCAGCGCGACATCGCCCGGAATCCAGCCGAGGCCCGGCGTGATCGTATATTCCAGCCCGCGCGAGGCGAGGAGTTGCATCCCGACGCAGATGCCGAGGAAGGGCCGGCCCTTGGCCCGCACCACCTCTTCCAGCGTCTCGACCATGCCGGGCACGGCATCGAGCCCGCGCCGGCAATCGGCGAAGGCGCCGACGCCCGGCAGTACGATCCGGTCGGCCGCGCGCACGATGGTGGTATCGCTGGTGACGTGGATGGTCGAGGCGATGCCGCTCTCCTGCGCCGCCCGTTCGAAGGCCTTGGCAGCGGAATGCAGATTGCCCGAGCCGTAGTCGATGATCGCGACGCTTTGGCTCATCGTCCCCTTGCCTCCGGGAACAGGCCGATGATCGGCAGCGGCCCGCTCGGGCGTGACACCATCGCGGGAGGCGCGGTCTCGGCGCGGGGCGGCGCGGCCTCGCCGGCCAGCGCCCGCTCGAAATAGCGACGCTCGGCTTCCGGCAGGCTGCGCGCCTCGACGACATCGGCCAGCCGCCAGCCGTTCCGCGTGAGCTTGCGCACGACGAGGTTGTTGCCCTCGATGCCGAGGAACAGCGCGGTCGACCAGTAGATCAGCGAGAGCGCGCTGGGATGCAGGCCAAGGCGGCTGCGCAGGTAGAACAGCGCGCCCCAGATCAGCGCGAAGAGCAGGGTCACCAGCCACAGCCGCTTGCCGAGGAGCCAGAGGCCCGTCAGCAGGAAGGCCGCCCAGGAGAAGCTCTCGGGGATGAGCCTGGCCTGCTCGATCTCCTCGCGCCGGCCGCCCGCGACGGGCGGCGGTGTCATGACGGTATAGAACGCCACGGCCGCCTCCTACAAAGCGCCCTTGGTGGAGGGAATGCGGTCGCCCTCGCGCGGATCGACCTCGAGCGCCTGCCTCAGCGCCCGTGCGAGCCCCTTGAAGCAGCTCTCGGCGATGTGGTGGGCGTTGTCGCCGTAGAGTGTCTCGACATGCAGCGTGATGCCGGCGTTGATCGCGAAGGCCTGGAAGAACTCACGCACCAATTCGGTGTCGAACGAGCCGATCTTCTGCACCTTGAACTCGGTCCTGAACACGAGGAAGGGCCGGCCGGAAACGTCGATCGCGACGCGCGTCAGCGTCTCGTCCATCGGCAGATGCACGTCGGCATAGCGGCGAATGCCCTTCTTCGAGCCGAGCGCCTGCTTCAGCGCCTCACCCATGGCGATGCCGGCATCCTCGACCGAGTGGTGGTCGTCGATATGGGTGTCGCCCTTCACCGCGACCTTGAGGTCAACAAGGGAATGGCGGGCGAACAGGTCGAGCATATGGTCGAAGAAGCCGACGCCGGTGGCGATCTCGGCCTTGCCGGTGCCGTCGATCGTGAGCGAGACCGCGATATCGGTCTCGTTGGTGCGGCGCTTCACTTCGCCCGAACGCATGCTGGCCTCTCAGGGCTGGCTGGAAAACGGCTTCGCTTTAGCAGGGGCGGACGGGGATGGCCACTGGTACGGGCGCCACGGCTGCGACAAGCGTCATGCTCGGGCTTGACCCGAGCATCTCTTGCCGCATGAGGCTCCGGAGCCTCTTCTTGCCGGAGATTCTCGGGTCTGCGCTTCGCTCCGCCCGAGAATGACACCGACGGCCTCAGACCTTCGACAGCGCCTGCTCCAGATCGGCGATCAGGTCGTCCGCATGCTCCAGCCCGATCGAAAGGCGGATCATCCCGTCGGTCACGCCCATATCTGCGCGCACCTCCGGGGTGAAGCGCTGATGCGTCGTCGTCGCCGGGTGGACGATCAGACTCTTGGCATCGCCGAGATTGTTCGAGATGCGGATCAGCTTGCAGGCATTGAGCAGGCGGAAGGCGGCGTCCTTGCCGCCCGGCACCTCGAAGGCGATCAGCGTCGACGGGCCGCTCATCTGGCGCGCGATGATCTCGGCCTGGGGATGGCTCTTGTGGCCGCAGAAGATGACCTTGGACGGCTTGGCGTGGGCGGCGAGCCAGTCCGCGACCTTGACGGCGTTCTCCGCCTGCCTGGCGACGCGCAGCGGCAGCGTCTCCAGCGCCTTCAGCATCACCCAGGCGTTGAAGGGAGAGATCGCCGGGCCGGTCTGGCGCAGGAAGGTCTGGATATCGCCCTCGATCAGCTCCTTCGAGCCGACGATCAGGCCGCCGAGGCAGCGTCCCTGCCCATCGATATGCTTGGTCGCGGAATAGACGACGAGATCGGCGCCGAGCTCGAACGGGCGCTGGAAAAGCGGCGTGGCGAAGACGTTGTCGACGACCAGCCGGGCGCCGGCGGCCTTGGCGATCTTCGCCACGGCGGCGATATCGATTACCTCGAGCGTCGGGTTCGACGGGGTCTCGAGGAAGAAGATCTTGGTGTTCGGCCTGACAGCCTTGCGCCAGGCCTCGATGTCGCTGCCGTCGACCAGCGTCGACTCGACGCCGTAGCGCGGCAGATGATCCTCGACGATGTAGCGACAGGAGCCGAACAGCGCGCGGGCCGCCACGACATGGTCGCCGGCACGCAGGGGGGCCATCACCGCGGCGGTGACGGCGGCCATGCCGGTCGCGGTCGCGCGGCAGGCCTCGGCGCCCTCGAAGGCGGCCATGCGCTGTTCCAGCATGGCGACGGTCGGGTTCGAGAAGCGGGCATACTGGAAGCCCGGATCCTTGTTCAGGAAGCGGGCCTCGCATTGCTCGGCGCTGTCGTAGACATGGCCCTGCGTCAGGAACAGCGCTTCCGAGGTCTCGCCGAACTGCGAACGCATCGTGCCGGCATGGACGAGGCGGGTTTCAGGGTGCAGCTTGGCTGCGGGATTGTCCGATGCCGACATGGGGAACCTCAGTCCGTTCTTTTTAACGGACAAGGCAACTAGCATTTCCCCTTCTGTTCGTAAAGAAGAACAGAATTTCCTTTTCGGAAAACGCCCTGAGCGCCAAACCTTCTGCGCGCTCAGGCCAGGCGTTCGGCCGGCCGTCCAAGCGGCTGCAGGAAGCCGGTCAGGTCGGCCGTGACGTGATGCACATGTCCGGCCTCGACGGCGGCCTGCTCCCAGGCTTCGCGGAAGGGATCGGGCGTCTTCGGTACGATCAGCACGGTCTTCATGCCGAGCGCGCTCGGGACCAGCAGGTTCTTCTCGATGTCCTCGAACATCGCGGCACGTCCTGGGTCGACCGAATGCTTGGCCAGGAAGTTCTCGTAGGTTGCGCGCTCGGGCTTGGGCGTGAAGCCGGCCTGCACGATGTCGAAGATGTCCTCGAAGTGGTGGAGGATGCCGAGCTTGCCGGCGACGTTCTCGGCATGGCCGCGCGAGCCATTGGTCAGGATCAGCTTGCGGCCGGGCAGTGCTGCGATCGCCGCGCCGAGATCGGGGTTCGGATCGAGCAGGGTCAGGTCGATCTGGTGGGCGAAATCGAGGAAGTCGTCGGGATCGATGCCATGCTCCTCCATCAGCCCCTTCAGCGTCGTGCCGTAGTGCTGGTAATAGTATTTCTGCAGCGCGCGCGAGGAGAGCCCGTCGAGCCCGAACAGCTCGGAGAGGAACAGCGTGATGCGCTCGTCGACCTGCGGCCAGACCCTGGCCTCATGCGAATAGAGCGTGTTGTCGAGATCGAAGATCCAGTGGTCGACATGCGCGAAGGCCTGCGCCGTCAGGGGCGGGGTCGCGGCCGGTGTGTCAGCGAGTATTTTCATTGGACTCCGTGATGTGGCGAGCCGGAGTCTGCGCTGCAAGTCCTTGGCCAAGGCTTAATAGACGTGGCAGCCGCGGCGAGCCCCTCTCCCCCTGCGGGAGAGGGTTGGGGTGAGGGGTCATGCCGCCCTGACTCGTTGGCGAACCAGAACGCTTCGGCACGGGTCGCGCGACCCCTCATCCGTCTCGGCTTCGCCGAGCCAGCTTCTCCCGCAGGGGGAGAAGGGGAGGCCCCGCTCCGCCCGAGAATGACGCCGCTTGCTTCTCAGCGCCGGATGATCGTGCCGGCGCCGGTGTCGGTGAAGAGCTCGATCAGCGCGGCGTGGGGCACCTTGCCGTCGAGGATGACGACCGCCTCGACGCCCTTTTCCAGCGCGTAGATGCAGGTCTCGATCTTCGGGATCATGCCGCCCGAGATCGTACCATCAGCGATCAGCCGGCGGCATTCCTCGACCGTGAGCTCGGGGATGAGCTGCTTGTCCTTGGTCAGCACGCCCGGCACGTCGGTCAGCAGCAGCAGGCGCTTGGCATTGAGCGCGCCCGCGATCGCACCCGCGAAGGTGTCGGCATTGACGTTGTAGGTCTGGCCGTCGGCGGCGGCGCAGACAGGCGCGAGCACCGGGATAAGCTCGGCCTTCAGCACCGCGTCGAGCACGCCGGTATTGACCGTCTCCGGCTCGCCGACGAAGCCCAGGTCCAGC
The DNA here is from genome assembly GCF_056402015.1 of Allobosea sp. P4_C6. Classification (NCBI taxonomy): domain Bacteria; kingdom Pseudomonadati; phylum Pseudomonadota; class Alphaproteobacteria; order Hyphomicrobiales; family Alloboseaceae; genus Allobosea; species Allobosea sp. P4_C6. The sequence continues at coordinate 164,799 of NZ_JBFUIF010000006.1, read as the reverse complement.
ACCTCCTCGATCTTGGAATCGGGGTCGACGATGGTGCGCGTCACCTTGCGGGCGGTGACCATGTTGCCGTCCTTGCCGCAAAGGCCGATGGCGCGCCCGCCCTCGCGGGTGATGTAGCCGACGATCTCCTTGTTGACCGAGCCGGCGAGAACCATCTCGACGACTTCGACCGTCGCTTCGTCGGTGACGCGCAGGCCCTGCTTGAACTCGGACTGGATGCCGAGCTTCTTCAGCATCGCCGCGATCTGCGGCCCGCCGCCATGGCAGACAACCGGCTTGAGGCCGGACTGCTCGAGCAGCACGATATCCTCGGCGAAGTCCTCGGCGGTTGCGGCGTCGCCCATGGCGTTGCCGCCATATTTGATGACGATGATTTCCTGGTCGTAGCGCTGCATATGCGGCAGCGCCTGCACGAGCAGCTCGGCCGATTGCGACGGCGTCAGAAGGGGATGGTCGGTCATACGGGCAGGCTCCGCGCGGCCGCAGGAAGGGTCCGGCGGCGCTTCTAGCCGAAGTTTGCCAAGCGCGGAAGGACTAGCGGCAGGCGGGAACTGCCAGTGATGCAACTATAGATTGAAAATATCGAAACATGCGCTTTACTCGACAGGGCGAGATCGATTCGCTGGCTGGGGAGAAGCTCAATGAGCAGTTGCACCGATCGAAACGGAGACAAATGGGAAATCTATTCCTCGGGTAGCGAGTGGCGTTGGCGCCGGGTCGCTTCGAATGGGCGCATCGTTGGCGCTTCCACGGAAGGCTATGCAAGCAAGGCGAACTGCATCGCCAACGCTCAGCGCAACGGCATGACCTGCGTACCGCAATAGCGCGCAGATCAGCGGCCGGCAGGCTTCGCCAGAACGGCCGCGACTGCAAGGCCGAGCCAGCCGCCCAGCATGAACCAGCCGCCGATGGGGGCTGCGCGCGGGAACAGCGCCTCGTTGGCGAAACCGCGCCGCGCCAGATCGGCCGCGAACAGCGTGGCGCCGAAGATGATGGCCGAGAGCGCGAACCGCGCCACGACGTCCTGAAGATGCCCGCCTTTGCGGGCCGCCGTGGCGCCGATGACGACGGAAGCGTGGAACAGCAGCATCTGCCCGGCCGTCTGGACATTGGCCGTGCCGGTGATGTGAGCCGCCGCCGCCAGCAGCGCGACGCCGAAGAGCCCCATCAGAGCGGCGAGGACGAGGTGGGTCTTCGTCGCGGTCATGCAGCCCTCACTCCCGCTCCGCCAGCACCCGGCCGATCGCAGCGCGGAGTTCGGGAATGCCCATTCCCTTCTCGCTGGAGGTCAGCAGCACCTCCGGGAAGGCGGCCGGCCGGCGCTTGATCTCGTCATAGGTCGCCTCGGTCATGAACTGCTGATCGGCGGGTTTGAGCGCGTCACCCTTGGTCAGCACGACCTGATAGGAGACTGCGGCCTTGTCGAGCGTCTCCAGCACGGCGCCGTCGACATCCTTGATGCCGTGGCGGGCGTCGATCAGGACATAGACGCGCATCAGGTTCGAACGGCCGCGCAGATAGTCGTGGATCAGCCGGGTCCAGGCCGCGACCTTCTCCTTGCCGACGGCGGCATAGCCATAGCCGGGCATGTCGACGATGGTCAGCCGCTCGTCATGGTCGACCTGGCGGAAGAAGTTGAGCTGCTGCGTGCGGCCCGGCGTATGCGAGGTCCGCGCCAGCGCATTGCGACGCGTCAGCGCGTTGATCAGGCTGGACTTGCCGACATTGGAGCGGCCGGCGAAGGCGATCTCCTGCCCCACCATCGGCGGCAGGTCGTCGATCTTGGTCGAGGCCCAGACGAAGTCCCACGGCCCCTCGAAGAGCTTGCGGGCGGCCTCGATCTCCTCGGCGTCATAGGGCTTGGTCAGGGATGTGGTCATGCGCCCTGCCTACACGGCTGCGCGGAGCGCGTCGATATCGGCGCCCTGGATCGCGTCGACGTGCCGCGCGATCTTGTCCGCATCCCAGTCCCACCAGCGGATCGCCAGCAGCTCCGCGATGATATCGGACGGGAAGCGCATCTTGACGAACCGGCCGGGATTGCCGGCGACGACGGCATAGGGCGGCACGTCGCGCGTCACCTGTGCCCGCGTGCCGATGATCGCGCCGTCGCCGATCGTCACGCCCGGCATGATCACGGCTTCGCGCCCGATCCAGACATCGTTGCCGATCACCATGTCGCCGCGATTGTTCGGGCCGGGCCGCTTCAGCGCCTCGGGATCGCCGAGGCCGAACATCTGGAAGGGAAAGGTCGAGAAGCCACCAATCGGATGGTTGGCACCGTTCATGATGAACTGCGCGGCCTGCGCGATCGCGACGAATTTCCCGATGATCAGCCGGTCGCCGATGAAGTCGAAATGATAGCGCACGCAGCGGGCGACGAAATGCTCCGGCCCGCGCGAGTCGTCATAGTAGCTGTAGTCGCCGACCTCGATCAGCGGGTGGTCGACCACGGCCTTGAGGAAGGCGGTGCCCTTCCAGCCGGGGATGGGATGGCGCGTCTGCGGATCGGGTAGCGGCATCGCGGAAAGGCCTTGGCCGAAAATGCGAAGGGCGGGAAACCCCGCCCTTCGAACTCTCATTTCTTGTTGGTGTTGGCTGGCTTGGGCGGCGCGGCAACGGCGCCTGCCGTCGCGGGTTTCTTGCCGAACAGGCCCTTGAGGTTGTCGAAGAGTTCGATCTTCACCCCGTTCTTGCGCATGATGTAGCCCTGCTGGAGCACCGAGAGCAGGTTGTTCCAGCTCCAGTAGATCACCAGGCCGGCCGGGAACGAGCCGAGCAGGAAGGTGAAGAACACCGGCATCCAGGTGAACATCATCTTCTGCACCGGGTCCGGCGGCTCCGGGTTCATCTTCATCTGGACGAACATTGTGAAGCCCATGATGATCGGCCAGGCGCCGAGATGCAGGAAGGCCGGCGGCGTGAACGGGATCAGCCCGAACAGGTTGAACAGGTTGGTCGGGTCCGGCGCCGCCAGATCGTGGATCCAGCCGAAGAACGGCGCGTGCCGCATCTCGATGGTGATGAACAGGATCTTGTAGAGCGCGAAGAACACCGGGATCTGCAGCAGCACCGGCCAGCAGCCGGCGACCGGGTTGATCTTCTGCGTCTTGTAAAGCTCCATCAGTGCTTGCTGCTGCTTCATCTTGTCGTCGGCATAGCGCTCGCGGATCGCCGTCATTTCCGRCTGCAGCGCCTTCATCTTCGCCATCGAGGCGTAGGACTTGTTGGCGAGCGGGAAGAACAGCGCCTTGAGCAGCACCGTGACGAGCAGGATCGCCACGCCGAAATTGCCGACGTGCTTGTAGATCCAGTCGAGCAGGAAGAAGAGCGGCTTGGTGATGAAATAGAACCAGCCCCAGTCGATCAGCAGCTCGAAGCGCTTGATGCCGAGGTTCTTCTCGTAGCCGTCGACCGCCGCGACCTCCTTGGCGCCGGCGAAGAGCCGGGCATTGGCGGAGACGGTGGCGCCCGGCGCGATCGCGATGGCCTCGCCGAGGAAGTCGGCCTGATAGGTGTGGCCCGTGCCGGTCTGGACCGAGGAGTAGCGGCCCTCGTATTTGCGCTGCTGGTCCGGGATGACGGCGGCAGCCCAGTACTTGTCGGTGATGCCGACGAAGCCGCCGACGGCGTCCTTCCAGCTCTTGCCGGTGGTGCCAGGCGAGAGCAGCGGCTCCTTGTCGATCTTGTCGTAGGTGTATTCCTGCAGGCCCTGCTCGCCGAGATTGCCGACGAGGCCCTCATGCAGCACGTAGTAGCCAAGCGTCGTCGGCTTGCCCTGGCGCACGACCTGGCCATAGGGGAACAGCGTCACGGCGCTGCCGCCCTTGTTATCGACCTCGTCGCGGATCGTGAACATGGCGTTGTCGTCGACGCTGACGACGCGCCGGAAGGTCAGGCCCTGGCCGTTGTCCCAGCTCAGGGTCAGCGGCTTGGCCGGGGTCAGGACCTGGCTGTCGGGCGTCCAGACCGTCGTCGCGTTCGGCAGGACGACATTGCTGCCCGGCGCCGCGACCCAGCCGAAATCGGAATAATAGGCGTTCGGCCCGCCCAGCGGCGAGAGCAGGATGATGTTGGCGCTGTGGGGATCGACCGTCTCGCGATAGGCCTTGAGCGAGACGTCGTCGATGCGCGCGCCGGTCAGCGAGATCGAGCCGGAGATCTTGGGCGTGTCGATGCGGACGCGCGGGCTCGCCGCCAGCGCCTGCTCACGCGTGCCGGCGGCCTGCGTCAGGGCAGCGCCGGGCGCGGCCGAGCCTGCCGGCTGTCCGGGCGTGGCCGGTGCAGGGGTCGAGCCGGAAGCCGCGGGAGCCTGCTGGCTCTGGGCCTGCTGGTTCTGCCGCGCCGCCTCCTGCTGCTTCTCCATCTGCGGCTTGGCATAGAAGAACTGCCAGCCGAGCAGGATGACCACGGACATGACGATCGCGAGAAGCAGATTGCGGTTGTCTTCTTTCATCATGATCGGAAACGAATCTCGCTGGGTCCGGCAGGTTATGGGCGCGTCGGGTCAGGTTTGCGGCGCTGACTCGCGCTTGGGGAGCGGGCGGCGGCGGTCGCCGGAGGACTTCTCACGCGGCTTTTGAGGCTTCGCCCGGTCGATGGCAATGGAAAGATCGGCCACGAGTGCGTGAAAATCCGCGCCCAACACCTCGGAGCGGGCAATGACGACGATGTCGCAGCGCTTGTCGGTCTGATCGTGCAGGGCCTGGGCGGCGGCGGCGCGCAGCCGGCGGCGGATGCGGTTGCGCTTGACGGCGTTGCCGGTCTTGCGCGAGGCCGTGAGCCCGAGCCGCAGAGTCACGGGTTCGCCGCCCCGGCGCTGTTCGTCGGGCGCGGCGTCGCGCACCTGAGCCATGAAGGCAGGCGAACGAAAACGGCGGCCGTGCTCGGCCGCCGCCAGGAATTCTTTGCGTTGCGTCAGACGGGCGAGGCGCATGGCGATTGGCCAGTCTTCCGTAACCGGCGCGCCATGGTCACGCGCCAGGGCTCGTCAGGCCGACAGGCGCTTGCGGCCGTGGGCGCGGCGAGCGGCGATGACCTTGCGGCCACCCTTGGTCGCCATGCGGGCGCGATAGCCGTGGCGGCGCTTGCGAACCAGCTTGCTGGGTTGATAGGTTCTCTTCACGGTCCGTCTCCGGGGCCTTTATGAGCACGACGGCCGCGGCTTTCCGGGGAAAGCATGGCCAACCGAGCCTGTCATGCGATAAGGGTCGGCGCGGCCTTTCGGCTGCGCAGGTGGCGGGCTTATGACGGATGGATGATACCGAGTCAATGCCGAAGCACGGGCTGCGACGAAGCTTCGCGGCTTTTATCGAGTGGCTTGCGATTCGGCACGACATCCCCGATATAGCGGGCGGGAGGTTGGCGAGGGACGTCTCACTCGCCAACCGGGTCAGGTCCGGAAGGAAGCAGCCCTAACGAGACCGAACGGGTCTTCGTCCAGCCTCCCACCTCATGCGCCCACGGGAAAGCCAAGGGCAAAACGCATGGGCCGGCACCGCGCCATTGACCCTCGCCTCCCGATTGGCGAAACCAGCTTTCATGACCGACCCAATCGACGCCGCCTCTGCTGACGAACCCGGTTTCGCCGGTTTCGATCCGGCGCCCGCGCCGGCTGCAGCCGCCGCGCCGACGCCCTATCGCGTCCTCGCGCGCAAGTACCGGCCGGCGCATTTCGGCGACCTGATCGGCCAGGACGCGATGGTGCGCACCCTGACCAATGCCTTCGCGGCCGGCCGCATTCCGCAGGCCTGGATGCTGACCGGCGTGCGCGGCGTCGGCAAGACCACCACCGCGCGCATCCTGGCGCGCGCCCTGAATTATCAGACGCCCGAAGGTGGCGGCGCGCCGACCACCGATCTGCGGGAATTCGGCGTGCATTGCCGCGAGATCATCGAGGGCCGCCATATCGACGTGATGGAAATCGACGCCGCCTCGAACAACGGCGTCGAGAACGTCCGCCAGATCAACGATGCCGTGCGCTACGCCCCGGTGTCGGCGCGCTACAAGGTCTACATCATCGACGAAGTCCACATGCTCTCGACAGGGGCGTTCAACGCCTTCCTGAAGACGCTGGAAGAGCCACCGCCGCATGCGCGCTTCATCTTCGCGACGACCGAGATCCGCAAGGTGCCGGTCACGGTGCTCTCGCGCTGCCAGCGCTTCGATCTGCGCCGCGTCGAGGCCGATGTGCTGGTCGATCACCTCGCGGGCATCTGCAAGGCCGAGAGCGTCGATGCCGAGCAGGAGGCGCTCGCCGCCGTCGCCCGCGCCGCGGAAGGCTCGGTACGCGATTCCCTCTCGATCCTCGACCAGGCGATCGCCCATGCTGCCGGCCGGATCACGCTCGACGACATCCGCTCCATGCTCGGCCTTGCCGACCGGGCGCGCGTCATCGACCTTTTCGAGGCCGTGATGAAGGGCGATATCGCCGCGGCGCTTGGCGAGCTGCGCGCGCAGTACGATGCCGGCGCCGATCCGGTGGTCGTGCTCAACGACCTCGCCGAGTTCACCCATCTGGTGACGCGCCTCAAGCTCGTGCCGGAGGCGGTGAAGGACAACAGCCTTGCCCAGGCCGAGCGTGTGCGCGGCGGCGATTTCGCCCAGCGCCTGTCGCTCCGCGTGCTCGCGCGCACCTGGCAGATGCTGCTCAAGGGCATCTCCGAGGTGAAGCAGGCCGACCGGCCGGTAATGGCTGCCGAGATGGTGCTGGTGCGCCTCGCCCATGCCGCGGACCTGCCGACGCCGGACGAGGCGCTGAAGCTGCTGCGCGACGGCTCCGGCGCGATCCCGCCCGGAAACGGCAACGGCCATGGCGGCGGCGCTCCGCGCCCGCCCTCCGGCGGCGGCAACACCGCGCTCGCCGCCCGGCCGATCCTCGCCAGCGCCAATCCGGCGCCGGCCCCGGTCGCGCGCCCCGTCGCGGCACCGGCCGCGATCGTCGCCAGTCTGGAGGACGTCATCGCGCTGGCCTCCCAGCACCGCGACATCACGCTGAAGCTCGCGCTCGAACGCGACATCCGCCCCGTCCGCTTCGAGGCCGGCCGCATCGAGTTCTCGCTCGCCGAGGGCGCCTCGCGCACATTGGCGCAGGATCTGTCGCGCCGCCTCAAGGAATGGACCGGCCAGACCTGGATGGTCGCGGTCGTCAATGAGGAGGGCGGCGCCACGCTGCGCGAGCAGGCGGCGGCGGCGAAGGGCCGGCGCGAGAGCGACGCGGCCGCCCACCCCTCGGTCAAGGCCGTGCTGGAGCGCTTCCCGGGCGCACGCATCATCGATGTCCGCGACCCCCGCGCGATCGCGGCGGCCGAGACGGGCGCTGCCGCGCCGTCCGATGACGACTATCTGCCCGATGCCGAACCGCTGTTCGACGATTCCGAGCCGGATTTCGACGGCATCGATTTCTGACCCTTCCGAGGAGGATTTTCCATGCGCGACATGATGGGCCTGATGAAGCAGGCGCAGCAGATGCAGCAGAAGATGGCCGATGTTCAGGCTGAACTCGACACGATCGAGGTCGAAGGCGCAGCCGGCGGTGGCATGGTCACGGTGACGATGACCGCCAAGGGCGCGCTGAAGGCCGTGAAGATCGACCCCAGCCTGATGGTGCCGGACGAGCGCGAGATCCTCGAGGACCTGATCGTGGCCGCCGCGAGCGATGCCCGCAGCCGCGCCGAGCGCGTCATGCAGGAGCGCATGGCCGAGATCACCAAGGGCCTGCCGATCCCGCCCGGCATGAAGCTGTTCTGAGACAGGCCGTCATGCCCGGGCTTGACCCGGGCATCTCGTGCCGAAAGGGTCCCGTCCGGAGATGGTCGGGTCAAGCCCGACCATGACGCTTCCATCGACGAGTTGATATGTCCCGCGCCATCGCCGGCCCCGAGATCGAAAGGCTAATCCAGCTCCTGGCCAAGCTGCCGGGGCTCGGGCCGCGCTCGGCCAGGCGCGCGGCGCTGCATCTCGTCAAGAAGCGCGAGCAGCTGCTCGGCCCGCTCTCCGAGGCGATGGCGGTGGCGCGCGAGCGCATCGTCGTCTGCTCGCGCTGCGGCAATGTCGATACCGGCGACCCCTGTGGCCTCTGCGCCGACCCGCGCCGTGACGATGGGCTCATCGTCGTCGTCGCCGATATCTCGGATCTATGGGCGCTGGAACGGTCCGGCGCGGTTTCCGGCCGTTATCACGTCCTCGGCGGCGTTCTCTCGGCGCTCGACGGCGTGCGCCCTGAGCATCTCTCGCTCGATGCTCTGGTCGCGCGCGCTTCCGAGCCGGCGGTGAAGGAGGTCATCCTCGCGCTCAATGCCACCGTCGATGGCCAGACCACGGCGCATTTCATCACCGACCTGCTGGTTCATCTGCCGGTCAAGGTGACGAAGCTCGCCCATGGCGTGCCGGTGGGTGGCGAGCTCGACTATCTCGACGACGGCACGCTGGCCGCCGCGATCCGCCAGCGCACCGGCTTCTAGCTTTCAGAACTTGTAGGCGATGCTCGCGCGGGCGCTGTGCGTCGACAGGTCCTGGTCGCCGCTCAGGCCCGGGAAGGCGCCCGAGGTCGCGAAGCGGTTGCGGCCGAAATCGGTGTAGCGGTATTCGGCGCCGAGGATCAGGTTGTCGGTGAAGGCGAAGTTGAGGCCGGCGCCGACGTTCCAGCCGGTCCGGGCGCTGGTCAGCCGCTCGCCGAGCCCGGCGGCATCGAAGACGCGCCGCTCGTATTCCGTGAAGGAGGCACCACCGGCGGCATAGACCATCAGCCGGTCGAAGGCATAGCCGATGCGGGCCCGCGCTGCGCCCTGCCAATCCTGGCTGACGCGCCCGTTGAGGCCGGCGCCGGCGAAGCGGCTGCGGCTGTTGACGGCCTCGATATCGCCCTCGATGCCGAGGACGATGCTGCCGAACTGGTAGTTGAGGCCGGCATGGGCGCCGCCGAAGGCGGAATCGTCGTCGATGCGGAAGCTCATCGGCGCGAAGGGGCCGACCGGCGCGCCGATCCGCACGCGGTTGCTGCCCCAGGAGTAGCCGCCCTGCACGCCGACATAGGCGCCGGTCCAGGAATAGAAGGCGGGCAGCTCCGGCGCGGGCGGCAGGGCGACGCTGCGCAGGTCGGCGGCCGCGGCCGTTCCGGCGATCAGGGCCGCACATCCCGCCAGGGCAAATCTGAGCTTCGACATCGGGCTTTCCGAGGAACGTGATGCGCCCGGAATGGCCGGACGCGCCCGCTCATAACGAAGCATTAAGGTTAACAATCGGCTAAGCCGGCTTCGGGGCCGCCCGGCACGGGAACGATTGCGGCCGAGCGCGGTTGCTCGCAAGCTGCATCCGCAACCCGCAGCGGAGACCACATCCCGACATGGCTTTCCTCAAACGGATCACGGGCGCCGCCGGGGTGGGGGTCGCGCTGGGCTATCTGTCAGGGGCGCTTTCAAACCATCTCGGCCGGCGGCGGCAGGAGGCTGCGCGTGGGCGGCTGGCGCGGACGCCGCTGCAGATGACCTGGCTCGGCTGGAAGGACGTGCTGCTGCGCTTTACCGGTAACGTGATCGATAACCGGTTGACCTCGCTTGCCGGGGCCGTCGCTTTCTTCACCCTGCTTTCGCTCGTGCCGGCGCTCTCGCTGCTGGTGACAATCTATCGCTACTTCACCGATCCGGCCACGATCGCCGAGCAGCTCGACGCGGTGACGACGATGTTGCCCCAGGCGGCGCGCGAACTCATTCACGAACAGGCGATGCGCCTGTCGGGCCAATCCGGCTTCGGCCTGTCGCTGACCTTCTATGTCAGCTTTCTCGTCGCCACATGGTCGGCCAACGCGGCGGTGAAGGCCCTGTTCGACGCGCTGAACATCATCTATCGCGAGGCCGAGAAACGCAGCTTCCTCAAGCTCAACGCGATCTCGCTGTTCACGACCGTGAGTGGCGTCGTCCTGCTCACCGCGGCGCTGATCGCCATCGCCAGCCTGCCGCTCGTGACGGCGCTGTTTCCCTTCCATTCGGAGCTGGAGCGGCTGATCCGGCTGGTGCGCTGGCCCTCCTTCTTCGTCATGGCGACGCTCTCGATCGCCTGTCTCTACTGGCTCGGCCCCAGCCGCGAGCGGATGCGTTTCATCTGGGTGATGCCCGGCGCCATCGCCGCCGCGCTGCTCTGGGGCGCGGCTTCCTATGCCTTTTCCTGGTATGTCAGCACGCTCGGCAACTACACGGCGGCCTATGGGTCTCTCGCCACCGTCGTGGTGTTCATGACCTGGCTCTGGCTTTCGGCGACGATCGTGCTCGCCGGCGCCGAACTCAATGCCGAGCTCGAGCACCAGACCGCCCACGACACCACCACCGGCCGGCCGAAACCCCTCGGCGAGCGCGGCGCGACCATGGCCGACAGGGTCGGCAAGGCGAAGGCAGATTGATGCTCGATCCCGAAACCACGCGCCATGACGATTTGCGCAGCGGCTCTGGCCCTTGGCATGCCGGCGCAAGACCGGCCGGGCGACGCCTGGAGCAGGATACCCGCTGCGACGTCGCCATCGTCGGCGGCGGCATCACCGGCGCGCTGCTCGCCGAGCACCTGACGGCAATGGAGCTCGACGTCGTCCTGATCGATCGCGAGCGCGAGGGCTTCGGCAGCACGGCCGCCTCGACGGCGATGCTGCAATGGGAGATCGACCTGCCGCTGCGCGAGCTGGCGGCGCTCTACGGCTTCGAGGGCGCGGCCGAGGTCTACCGCCTGAGCTTCGAGGCGGTCGACGGCCTCGGCCGGCTCGTTCAGGAACTCGCACTGCCCTGTCGATTCAGCCACCGGCAGACGGTCTATCTCGCCGCCGGCGAAACCGGCCCGCGCGAAATGCTCGACGAGTCCCAACTGCGCGGCCGCGCCGGCTTGCCGGGCGCGTTCGTCGAGCATGCGGCGCTGCTCGGCGCCTTCGGCTTCGACCGCAAGGCGGCCATCGTCTCGCCCGGCTCGGCCGAGGCCGATCCCTTGAGCCTGTGCCATGCCCTGATCGCCACGGCGGCGCAGCGCGGCGCGCGCCTGATCCGGGACGAGGCGGTCGGCTTCGACGGCGCCGGCCGCTCGGCTGCCGTCAGCCTGGCGAGCGGGCATGTCGTCGAGGCGGATCATGTCGTGCTCGCGACCGGCTACGTCATGCCCGACCTCGTCCGCGACGATCTGCACAGCGTTGCCTCCAGCTGGGCGATCGTGACCGTTCCGCAGCCGCTCCACACATTGTGGCCGGGGCCGGCCCTCGTCTGGGAAGCCTCCGAGGATTATTGCTATTGCCGGACCACCACGGACGGTCGCATCGTCTTCGGCGGCGAGGACGAGGACTTCGCCGACCCCGACAAGCGCGAGGCGCTCGGACCGCAGAAGACGAAAGCCCTGCTCGCCCGGCTGCACGCGCTGATCCCGCAAGCGCGTCTCGAGCTTGGACACAGCTGGTCCGGCGCCTTCGGCCAGACCGAGGACGGACTGCCGCTGATCGGACGCGTGCCGGGCAGTCCGCGCCTGCTGTCGGCCTATGGCTATGGCGGCAACGGCATCACCTTCAGCTTTCTCGCCTCGCGACTGATCGGTTCGCTGATCCGGGGCCGGGAGGAAAGCTGGTTCGGCCATTTCGCCATCGACCGACCAAGGCCGGGCTGAAGCCGGCTCATTGCAGGCCTGCAATCCCGGTCTTGCCGGCGAGACAGGCGACAAGCGACGGCGGAATCGCCATTTTGACTGGCCGCGGCCGGCTCGGCGGCCGTGAGAGGAACCTGCCATGTCCGCGACTGCAGAGAAGACGGCGACACCCGCAAGGCTCGAAGCCCATGACGCGCCCTATCACATCGGGGCGGTGACTCTGCGCGTGCGCGATCTTGCCAAGCTCGTCGCCTATTATCGCGACGCGATCGGCTTGCGGCTCATCCGGGAAGACAAGGACAGCGCGGAACTCGGTATCGGCGGGCAGGTGCTCATCCGGCTTCTCGCCGGCGCCAAGGAGCAAACCTCTGCGGCTGGCCTCTTTCATATCGCCATTCTGTTGCCGTCGCGGCGCGATCTCGCCAACTGGCTGAGGCACGCGGCGGAGGCGCGCATCCCGCTCGAGGGCGCTTCCGACCATCTCGTCAGCGAGGCACTCTACCTGTCCGATCCCGAGGGCAATGGCATCGAGATCTATCGCGACCGCAAGCGTGCCGAATGGCCGCGCAAGCCGGACGGCGCCATCGCCATGGCGACCGAGCGGCTCGATCTCGACAAGCTGCTGGGCGAGGCCGAAAGGGGCGCCTATGCGGGCATGCCGGAGGGGACGGGCATGGGCCACATCCATCTCCGCGTCGGCGATACGGCCGCGGCCGAGGCCTTCTATCAAGGCCTGCTCGGTTTCGACCTGATGGTGCACTATCCCGGCGCCAGCTTCCTCGCCAGCGGCGGCTATCACCACCACATCGCCGGCAATATCTGGGGCAGCCGCGCTGCCGGGCCGCGCCAGCCGGGCGAGGCCGGTCTCGATCGCTTCGAGGTTGTGGCGTGGGACGAGGCCGACTTCGCCGCCATGCGCCAACGCATCCTCGCGGCGGGTGGCACGGAATCGGATGCGGCTCCGACGATCGCCGATCCCTGGGGCAACAGGCTGGTCCTGGTCCGCTGAGGCGGCTCAGCGCGTCAGCAGATGGGAACGGCGGGTTCCGCCCGTATCGGGCCTGAAGCCTTTCGTTTCCCAGAAGGCGGCCGCGCGCGGATCGGCGGCCCGCAGCGAAAGGCGCGGCGCCAGCGCCAGCCCCTGCTGGATCAGCGCGGCTGCGAGGATGCGGCCGATGCCGGCGCCTCGGTGCAGCGGCCGGACATAGACATGCCTCACCCGGAGCAGGTCGGGCTCGGCATCGTAAGGATCGGGCGTGACGGCACCGATGCCGGCGAGCTCACCTTCGTGAAAAGCGGCGAAGACGGCGAAACGATCGTCGCCGCCATCATATCGGCCAGCCAGCCATTCCTCGCGCAGCCCTTCGACGAAGCGATAGCTTTCCGCGCCGGCCTCGTGGCGCAGCGCTTCGAAATCGTCCGGCAGCTCTTCAGTCAGCCGGACGATCTGGACTGCCGTCGGATTCACAGACCTTCGAACAGGGCGCTGGAGATGTAGCGCTCGGCGAAGGAGGGAATGATCACGACGATGGTCTTGCCGGCATTCTCGGGCCGCGCGCCGACTTCGATCGCTGCGGCGACGGCAGCGCCCGACGAGATGCCGGCGGGAATGCCTTCGTTCTTGGCGAGCGCACGTGCCGTCTCGAAGGCGGTCTGGTTGCCGACGGTGACGACCTCGTCGATCACGCTGCGATCGAGCACGCCCGGGACGAAGCCGGCGCCGATGCCCTGAATCTTGTGCGGGCCGGCCTGGCCGCCGGAGAGGACGGGTGAATCCTCCGGCTCGACCGCGACCATCTTCACGCCCGGCTTCTTCGCCTTGAGCACCTGGCCGACGCCGGTGATGGTGCCGCCGGTGCCGACGCCGGAGATGACGATGTCGACCTGCCCGTCGGTGTCGTTCCAGATCTCTTCGGCCGTCGTCTTGCGGTGGATCTCCGGGTTGTGCGGGTTCTCGAACTGCTGCGGGATGATCGAGCCTGGGATCTCGTTCTTGAGTTCCTCGGCCTTGGCGACGGCGCCGCGCATGCCGCCGGGGCCGGGCGTCAGGACGAGTTCCGCGCCGAGCAAGGCGAGCATCTTGCGCCGCTCAAGCGACATCGTCTCGGGCATGACGAGGATCAGGCGGTAGCCGCGCGCCGCCGCGACGAAGGCGAGTGCGATGCCGGTATTGCCCGAGGTCGGCTCGATCAGCGTTCCACCGGCTTTGAGCGCGCCGGAAGCCTCCAGCGCATCGATCATGTTGACGCCGATGCGGTCCTTCACGCTGGAGATCGGGTTGAAGAATTCGAGCTTGGCCAGGATCGTCGCCTTGACGCCGCGCTCGGCCGGCAGCCGGTTCAGCTTGACGAGCGGGGTGTCGCCGATGGTGTCGGTGATCGAGTTGTAGATGCGGCCGCGCCCGGGCGCCTTCGTCGACTTCTGTGCTTCAGCCATGATGAATCCTCCTCGAGGGAATGTTGGGGGTGAAGCTAGGTCAATTCACAGAGAGTGTCGATTAAAGAAATAAATTACATTCTATATTGTGAAATCAGCACCCGGACCGGCTTTTCCGAAGACGACTTTCGCCTGTGCTCGCCGGCACAGCTCCTCGACAGTGACATTGTCCAGCATCGTCAGAAAGGCGGTCGATGCGGCCTCGACCTCGGGTCCGACGACCTCGTCGACCAGTCTCGACTGGGGCAACGGGCCAAGCCCGTCCTCGCCCGCCTCCTGCATCGCGGCGCGGGCAATGTCCCCCGCGGTGATCTTGCGGCGCTCGCGGGCCAGCTCGTAGCCGCCGCGCGGGCCGCGCACGCCCTTCAGGATGCCGACGCGGACCAGTGTCTGCAAGAGCGTTTCGAGATGGCGCGGCGGCAGCGCGTGCCGGGCCGCCAGCAGCTTGGCCGCGACGGGCTGGGGCCGGGCATGCAGCGCGATGTCGACCACGGCGGCGATGGCGAGCAGACTGCGGCGGGACAGGAGCATCATGGCCGCTTCTCCATCCGAGCGTTGCCGGCAACCCCGGTCGAGCCGAAGCCGCCCGTGCCGCGCTCGGTCTGATCGAGCGCGGAAACCTCGACCAGCGTTGCGTGGGTGACCGGCGCGATCACCATCTGGGCGATCCGGTCGCCGCGCGCGATCGCGAACGGTACGTGCCCGAGATTGATCAGCGGCACCTTGACCTCGCCGCGATAGTCGCTGTCGATGGTGCCGGGCGCGTTCAGCACGGTGACGCCGTGGTTGATCGCGAGACCTGAGCGCGGCCGCACCTGCGCCTCGAAGCCCTCGGGCAACTGCATGGCGAGGCCGGTCGGCACCAAGGCCCTCGCGCCGGGCGCGAGGGTGAGGGACTCGCCGATGGCGGCGCGCAGGTCGAGGCCGGCCGCGCCGGCGGTTTCATAGGCGGGCAGGGGCAGATCGGTGCCATGCGGAAGCCGTTGCAACGCGACCGTGACCATCGGCTCAGCCCGTCCGTCCGGCCGAGGCCAGCCCGGCGATATGGGCGATCAACCGGCTCGCGACCTCGTCCTTCGGCAGGGTCGGCCATGTCTCGACGCCCGTCACCGTCACGAGATGGACGGTATTGGCGTCGCCGCCCATCACCCCCGTGCCGCCGACATCATTGGCGACGATCAGGTCGCAGCCCTTCTTCTTCAGCTTGGCCGTGGCGTAGTCGATGACGTTCTGCGTCTCGGCGGCGAAGCCGACGACCAGCGGCGGGCGCCCGCTGCTGCGATGCGCGACGGTGGCGAGAATATCGGGATTCTCGACGAGGGCGAGCGGCGGAAGGGCCAGGCCGTCCTTCTTCATCTTCTCCGGCGCCTCGTCGGCCACGCGCCAGTCGGCGACGGCGGCGGCGAAGATCGCGATATCCGCCGGCAGCGCCGCCTCGACGGCAGCCAGCATCTGCCGCGCCGATTCGACATGGACGGTCTCGACGCCCGGGGGATCGGGCAGGTTCACCGGCCCACTGACCAGCGTCACCCGCGCCCCGGCTGCTGCCGCGGCGGCGGCAATGGCGTGGCCCTGCTTCCCCGACGAGCGGTTGGCGATATAGCGGACAGGATCGATCGCCTCATGCGTCGGCCCCGAGGTGATCAGCACATGCCGGCCGGCCAGCCCGCCCGCCGCCGTGGCCTCGCCGCCCGGCAGCCGGCCGAGAAAGCCGATGGCGCGCTGTGCAGCCGGCTTCTCGCCGGCCAGCGCCGCCTCGATCGCGGCCAGAAGTTCGGGCGGCTCGGCCATGCGGCCGGGCCCGCTCTCGCCACGTTCCGCCATCGCACCGCTATTGGGGCCGATGACGAGGACGCCGTCCTTTTCGAGCTGCGCCATGTTCCGCCGCGTCGCCGGGTGCTGCCACATGCGCGGGTTCATCGCGGGCGCGATCAGGATGCGCTTGTCGGTGGCGAGCAGGGCGGTCGAGGCGAGATCGTCGGCAAGGCCGTTCGCCATCTTGGCGATGAGATCGGCGGTGGCCGGCGCTACCACGATGAGATCGGTCGAGCGCGACAGCGCGATATGGCCGATATCGGCCTCGTCGGTCAGCGAGAACAGATCGGTGAAGCAGCGTTCGCCTGCCAGCGACGAGACGGTGAGCGGCGTGACGAACTGTTCGCCCGCCCTGGTCAGGATGCAGCGCGACGCGATGCCGCGATCCTTCAGCCGGCGGATGACTTCGAGCACCTTGTAGGCGGCGATGCCGCCGCCGATGATCAGGAGAACGGAGCGGGAAGCGGACAAGGCGGCTCCTCGGACGAGGTCAGGCGTCGGACTGACCGCTTCCTAGCATCGACGGCGCGGCGCTGTCATGCGCCACGCAATCGTCCGTCGTCCTCAATCGCGCGGCAGGTCGGGTACCTTGTAGGCCGTCGTCGCCTTGATCCGCTCCATGGCGAAGCGCGAGGTGACGTTCTTGAGCGGGATCGTCTCGATCAGCTTCTTGTAGAACGAGTCGTAGGCGGCCATGTCGGCGACGACGACGCGCAGCATGTAGTCGACATCCCCGGCCATCCGGTAGAACTCCATCACCTCCGGCATCGCCGCGACCATCTGCGCGAACTTCTCCAGCCAGGGGCCGGAATGATCGGCCGTCTCGATCTGGACGAAGACGGTGAGCCCGAGCCCGATCTTCTCCGGCGCCACCAGCGCGACCCGCTTCAGGATCACGCCGGCCTGCTCGAGCTTCTGGATCCGCTTCCAGCACGGTGTCTGCGAGAGCCCGACACGGTCGGCCAGCTCGGCGATGGAAATATTCGCATCGGCCTGCAGGACAGTGAGAATCTTTCGGTCGATGGCGTCCATTCTCTCAAGCTCGCTTTCGGAAGAAATTCATGCTCTGAAATCGGATCAAAATAGATGAATTATCTTTTTGATGCCGATCTATTGCATTCAGATAGAAAATCCTTTTCTCAATCTGTCAATGGGGGCTTCGTCGGCCCTGTCTGCGACAAGGATTTGAACGATGGATCGCCGCCAGTTTCTCCTCGCCGGTGCTAGCTTCGCGGCAGCCGCGTCCCTTGCCGGTCCGGCCCATGCGCAGAGCGCCACCGCCCGCGTCGGCTACATCCCGATCGTCGGCACGGCGCCGTTCTTCGTCGCCAATGGCGAGGGCTGGCTGAAGCAGGGCGGCCTCGACGTGGCGCTGACCGTCTTCGAATCCGGCCCGAACATGATCCAGGCGCTGGCTTCCGGCACGATCGACGTCTATGTCGCCGGCGTCGCCCCGCTTGCGGTCGCCCGCTCGCGCGGCGTCGACATCCGCGTCGTCGCCTCGACCGCGGTCGGCGAGAACGTCGTCGTCAGCGCGCCGTCGCTGACGAAATTCTTCACGGCAGGCACCAGCGCCGCTGCCGCCTTCAAGGCCTTCCGCGCCGCCAACGGCAAGGCCGCCCGCCTCGCGACCCAGCCGGCCGGCTCGGTGCCGAACACGACGCTGCAGTATTGGCTGTGGGAGGTCGCCAAGGTCGACAAGGCCGATGTCGAGATCGTGCCGATGGGCATCGACGCGACGCAGCAGGCGATCCTGGCCAACGCCGTCGACGGCGGCAGCGTGCGCGAGCCGGCCCTGACGATCATCCAGACCCGCAATCCGCAGATCAAGCTGGTCGCCGGTGGCGAGGAGGTCTTCCCCGGCCAGCCCGGCACGGTCGTCGCCGTCTCCGGCGCCTTCGCCACCAAGAATCCGCAGGCCGTGCAGAACCTCGTCAATGGCCTGGTCAAGGCGGCCGCGCTGATCAAGGCGGACCCGTCCAAGGCGGCGCCCCATGTCGCGGCGGCGCTAGGCAAGGGCATCGTCGAGCCCGAGTTGATCCAGAAGGCGCTGGTCTCGCCTGCCAGCCAGTTCGAGATCGACCCCCGCAAGATCATCGAGCCGTCGCGCGCCATGCAGGCCTACCAGGTCAAGCTCGGCTCGCTGGAGAAGGAACTACCGTTCGACGGGCTGTTCGAGACGCAGTATTACGAGCGCGCGATCAAATCGGGCGGCTGACATTGTGAGTAGTCTACGGGCTCCGGCCCTTGCCCTTCTGGGCCTCGTCGCCTTCCTGCTGTTCTGGGAGGCGATGCCTTACTTCGGGCTGGTGAACCCGGCCTTCCTGCCGCCGCCGAGCGCGCTGCCGAAGGCCTTCATGCGCGAGGTTTCCTCCGGCGCCTGGCTCTCGGCCATACTGGGTTCGCTCTGGCACTATTTCGTCGGCCTCTTCGTCGGGGCAGGGCTGGGCACCGCACTCGGCGTGCTCATCGGCATGTCCCGCATCGCCGAGGAGGCGACGGCCTGGGTCGTGCGGGTGCTCAGGCCGATTCCCGGCCTCGCCTGGGTGCCCTTCGCCATCATCTGGTTCGGCGTCACGCCGGGCGCGGCGGTCTTCATCATCGCCATCGGCGTGTTCTGGATCGTCTTCTTCGCCGCGCAGGGCGCGATCCGCGGCGTCGATCGCGATCTCGTCGAGGTCGCCGACGCCTTCGGCTTCCGCTCCCCCTGGCAGCGCCTGTTCAAGATCCTGCTGCCGGCGGCGATGCCCGGCATCCTCGTCGGCTTCCGCACCGCGCTCGGCCAGGCCTGGATGGCGGTGGTCGCGGCCGAGATCTTCGGCGTCGCCGGTGTCGGCCAGCGCATGATGCAGGCCTCGAGCCTGCTCGCGACCGATATCGTCGTCGTCTACATGCTGACGATGGCGGCGCTCTACGGCCTGCTCGACACCGGCTTCGTCGCCTTCCAGAAATGGGTGCTGCGTTGGAAAGCGTGATCGAGATCAAGGGCCTGTCCCTGACCTTCACCCGCGACGGCGAACAGACCGAGGTGCTTCGCAAGCTCGATCTCTCGGTCGGGCGCGGCGAGTTCCTCGCCATCGTCGGCCCCTCCGGCGTCGGCAAGTCGACGCTGCTGCGCGTCATCGCCGGCCTGGCGAAGCCGAGCGGCGGCGAGGTCGTCATCAACGCGAAGGACGAGACGCGCCGCCCGGTCGCGCTGGTCTTCCAGGATTCGCGCCTGCTGCCCTGGCGCAAGGTCGTCTCCAATGTCGGCTTCGGTCTGGAGGGGCGCACCTCGCGCGGGGAGCGCCTCGCGAAGGCGGGTGAGATGCTCGATCTCGTCGGCCTGAGCCCGCTCGCCCAGCGTTGGCCGCATCAGCTTTCGGGCGGGCAGCGCCAGCGCGTCTCGCTCGCCCGCGCACTCGCGGTCGAGCCGGAGATCCTGCTGATGGACGAGCCGTTCTCGGCGCTGGACGCGCTGACCCGGGAGAACCTGCAGGACGAGCTCATCCGCGTCTGGCAGCGCACCGGCAAGACCGTGCTCTTCGTCACCCATGACATCGACGAGGCCGCCTATCTCGCCGACCGGGTCGTGATCCTCTCGGGCGCGCCCGGCCAGATCATCGCCGAGCACCGCATCGATGCGGCCCGCCCCCGCAAGCGCGGCGCAGCGGCGGAAGCGGAGATCGTCCGGGCCGTCCGCCAGGGCCTCGGCGCCGACATCGTCGCGGACGGTGCCGCGATCTGAGACGTGCCGCAGCCGTCATTCTCGGGCGGAGCGGAGCGTAGACCCGAGAATCTCTTGCAGGAAGGGGCGCCCTTCTGTCCTGATATGCTCGGGTCGAGCCCGAGCATGACGGCCAATGCGGGCTGCTGCCGTCAGCCCTCCGCCAGAAACACCTTGAACGCCTCGCCGTAATCCTTGTGCCAGCGCGAAAGCGGCGGGCGGTTCTCGATGATGTCGCCCATCGCCCAGGCCATCCGCTTCTCGTCGAGGGTGCGGTTTGTCTCGCCATCCGGGCAGAGGATGTAGAAGTCCCCGGCCTCGATCCGCTCCAGCATGAAGTCGACCGTCTGTTCGGGCGTCCAGGCGCCGTCGGGCTTCTCGACGCGTCCGCGCGCCGTGAGCGGGGTGAAGACGAAGCCGGGGATCAACAGATGGGCACCGACCTTGCAGCCCTCCGTGCTGCGCAGCTCGTGCTGCAACGCCTCGGTGAAGGCCTTCACTCCCGCTTTCGAGACGTTATAGGCGGGATTGCCGGGCGGGGTGGTGATGCCCTGCTTCGAACTGGTGTTGATGATCACAGCCGGTTCGCCATGGGCGATCATGCCGGGGCCGAAGATCTGCGTGCCAGCGACGATGCCGCCGAGATTGATGGCGAGCGTACGCTCCCAGTTCTCCAGCGGCCCGAAGATCGTGCTGCTCACCTGCATGCCGGCATTGTTCATCAGCACATGCACCTTGCCGAAGCGGGCGATGACCTCGTCGTGCAGATGCGCGATCTCGTCCCGGCGGGAGACATCCGTCTGCAGGGCGAGGACGTTGTCGTCGCCGATCAGCGTCGCCAGCACCTGCCCGGCCGCCTTCAGTGCATCGGCGTCCCTGTCGGCGATCGCGACCTTCAGGCCCCGCTCGGCGAAGGCGCGGGCAGCGGCGAAGCCGATCCCGGAGGCGCCGCCGGTGATGACGGCGACATGCGAGGCGGCGAGAGCGGGATGGCTGGTCATGGGCTTCACGTTTCGCGATTCGGACAAGGGAGCGCGGAGCTAAGGCACAGGGCGCGGCGACATCATGGCGCGCTGACGCAGGCTCGCGGTGCGGGCAGGGTCCCGAAGCTGCCTCACTGCCTTGTCATTGGCATGACGCCGCCGTTTGCGGCAGGGATACGGATATTTTGAAGGATCGCCACAGGATCATGCCGCGCCATTCGATGAACCGGTTTCTGCGCGACGCGCTGCTCGGTCTCGCTCTGCTGGTTCCCGCCATGGGCCATGCGGCGGAATCGAGCCCGGTCACATCGCCGCGCGTGACCGCGACCTTGCTGTCGAGCCGCGACACGGTCGCGCCGGGCGAGCGCTTCCAGGTGGCGCTGGTGCAGAAGCTCGCGCCGCACTGGCACACCTATTGGCTCAACCCCGGCGATTCCGGCGAGCCGACCCGGATCGAATGGGAATTGCCCGCCGGTGCCAAGGCGGGCGACATCCAGTGGCCGGCTCCGAGCGCGATCCGGGTCGAACCGCTGGTCAATTTCGGCTTCGAAGGCACCGTGCTGCTGCCGGTGGAGGTCACCGTGCCGGCAGATGCGAAGCCCGGCGACAATTTCACGCTGAAAGCCGAGGCAACCTGGCTGGTCTGCGAGAAGATCTGCATCCCCGAGGAAGGGTCCTTCACGCTCGATCTACCCATCGGCCCGGCGAGCGTGGTCGATGAGCCGGCGCAGGCCCGGATCGACGCCGCACGGTCAGCCCTGCCGAAGCCGGCTTCGTTCCGCGGCAAGCTCCGCGGCGAGGCCGAGAAGCTCACGTTGGAACTGCCGGGCCTGCCGGCGGGCATGAGCGATCTGCGCTTCTTCCCCATTTCCGATACCTTGATCGAGCATGCGGCCGATCAGCCTCTCGCCACGGGTGAGAAACCCGCACTGACGCTGGTCCGCTCCGGCGCCTTCAAGCTGCAGCAGCCGGAGGTGACTGGCGTGCTGACCTTCCGCGAGAACGGCGAGGCCAAGGCGGTCACGCTCGCCGCGGATGCCGACCCGGCGCTGGTCACGGCGGCTGGAGCCGGCACGGCAGAGGTGCGCCCGGCCGTGGTGCGCATACCACCGCCTGCCGAGGGCGCGGACCTGACCCTTCTCGCGGCGCTCGCCTTCGCCTTTGCCGGCGGCCTGATCCTGAACCTGATGCCTTGCGTGCTGCCGGTGCTGTTCATCAAGGCGCTCGGCTTCGCCCAGCTCGCCCATGCCAGCCGCAGCGCCGTGCGCGAACAGGGGCTGCTCTTCCTCTGCGGCGTGCTGCTGACCTTCATGGCGCTCGCCGGCACCGTGATCGCTCTCGGTGCGCTCGGCAGCAGCATCGGCTGGGGCTTCCAGCTCCAGTCTCCGCCGCTCGTCATCGCGCTCGCCGTGGTGATGGTGCTGATCGGCCTCAACCTGCTCGGCGCCTTCGAGATCGGTGGCTCGGTCGCGGGCCTCGGCGATGGCCTCGCCAGCCGCGGCGGCCGCTTCGGCGCCTTCATGACCGGGGTTCTGGCGGTCGTCGTCGCGACGCCCTGCACGGCGCCCTTCATGGGCGCGGCGATGGGCTATGCGGTGACGCAACCGCCGGCGGTCGCGCTCTCCGTCTTCATGGCGCTGGCGTTCGGCTTCGCCCTGCCGGTGCTGGCGCTCTCCTTTGCGCCCGGGCTGCTCAGGTTGTTGCCGAAGCCGGGGCGCTGGATGCTCGTCCTGAAGCAGGCCTTCGCCTTCCCGATGTTCGCGACCGCGATCTGGCTGATCTGGGTGGCCTCGGTGCAGACCGGCCCGCAGGGCGTGCTGGCGGCGCTGGTCGCTGTACTGGCGGCTGGCTTCGTCGTCTGGCTCATCGGCGTCACCCGCGGCGGCTTGCCCCGCCGCGTCTTCGGCTCAGTGCTCGCGGCTCTGGTCGTGCTCGGCGCCGGCTGGTTCACGCTGCAGAACGCCGTGCCGGCCGCCACGACGGAAGCCCGCGCCGGCGATATCGAGGCCTGGTCGCCGGAGCGTGTCGCGGCGTTGCAGGCGCAGGGCAAGCCCGTCTTCGTCAACTTCACGGCGGCCTGGTGCATCACCTGCCTCGCGAACGAACGCGTTGCGCTCTCGCGCCAGGAGGTGAAGGATACCTTCGCCAAGTTCGGCGTCGTCTATCTGAAGGCGGACTGGACCAATCGCGATGCGCGGATCGCCAAGGCGCTCGCCGAGCAGGGCCGGGCCGGCGTGCCGCTCTATCTGTTCTATCCGGCCCGCAAGGACGCGCAGGCGGAGGTTCTGCCGCAGCTCCTGACGTCGGACACCGTGATCGCGGCCGCCCAGCGCGCGGCGGGCCGGGATGCGAAGACCGCCGCGGCGACGCCGTGACCTTTTATCGTTCAACCAGGGAGACAGACATGAAAAGCCTGACCAGACAGACTTTCATCGCCGGCCTCGCCCTTGCCGGCCTGGCCATGCCGGCCGTCGCCTTCGCGCAGGGCGCAGCCAAGGTCGGCGCGCCCGCCCCCGCCTTCCAGGCGGTGGATGCCGAGGGCAAGACCCGCAACCTCTCGGAGTTCGCGGGCAAGACCGTGATCCTCGAATGGACCAACCATGACTGCCCCTATGTCCGGAAGCACTACAACAGCGCGACGATGCAGACGCTGCAGAAGGACATGGCGAAGGACGGCATCGTCTGGCTCTCCGTCATCTCCTCGCCTGTCGGCGAGCAGGGTTATGTCGAAGCCGCCAAGGCCAGGGAGCTGACGGCCCAGCGTAACGCCGCTCCCGCCAGCGTCCTGCTCGATCCGAAGAGCCAGGTGGCGCGCGCCTATGGCGCCCAGACCACACCGCACATGTACATCATCGATCCCAAGGGCACGCTCGCCTATATGGGCGCGATCGACGACAAGCCTTCTTCCTCCGCTTCGAGCCTCACCGGCGCGAAGAGCTATGTCCGCCAGGCCGTCGCCGAGCTGAAGGCCGGCAAGCCGGTCTCGGAGGCCAGCACCAAGGCCTATGGCTGCGTGGTGAAATACGCGCCGCTGAGCTGAGTCGTTTTTCCG
This sequence comes from Allobosea sp. P4_C6, assembly GCF_056402015.1. Taxonomy (NCBI): domain Bacteria; kingdom Pseudomonadati; phylum Pseudomonadota; class Alphaproteobacteria; order Hyphomicrobiales; family Alloboseaceae; genus Allobosea; species Allobosea sp. P4_C6. The sequence goes on along the minus strand of NZ_JBFUIF010000006.1, from coordinate 141,203 downwards.
CAGAAACGCACCGTCATTCCGGGGCGGGCCGTCAGGCCCGAGCCCGGAACCCATGAACACAAGACTCGAAGAATGGGGATGCAGCGATGCAACCCTTCTTGCCGTAAGCAGTGTTCATGGGTTCCGGGCTCATTGCTGCGCAATGCCCCGGAATGACGGCGTGATTCCTGAGCGCGGCGAGCTTCGGGGCCGCCTACTGCGAGCGGGGTCCGAGATCGCGCGGCGCGGCGTTGATCGTGACGATCTGTCCGTTGCGCAGTTCGAGTACCGCGAGCCCGCGCTCGACCTGCCCGTCCGGGCGGAAGCGGAAGACGCCATCGGCGCCAGCGAAACCGGAGGCATTGGTCAGCACGGCTTCCGAGAAGCGCTGCGAGCCCTGCGTGCGCGCCAGCGCCGCCGCCAGCGAGACCGCATCATAGGCCAGCGTCGCGGTGCGGGTCGGCGCGCTGTTGAAGCGCTGCTGGTAGCGGCCGGCGAAGGCATTGAAGCCGGCGGTGTCGGGCGAGGCGAACCAGCCGCCCTGGATCGCCGGGACGCGCGCGATGCCGGCATCGTTCCAGACACCGGTGCCGAGCGGCTTGACCTTGGCCGGGTTGTATCCGGCCTCCTGTAGGGCCTGGCCGAGCGCCGGCATCGTGTCGGCGGCGGCCGGGACGAACAGCGCATCCGCCTGCTGCAGCGACGGCATCAGGCGCTGGACCACGGCGCGCATCGAGGCTGGATCGGAGCCGAAGCGCTCGATTGCGGCGACGCGGGCGCCGCGGCTGGCGACGGCCTGCTGGAAGGCGGCCTCGACCACCTTGCCGTAGGCGGTATCGGGAACGAGCGCCGCGAACGACTTCCGGCCCTGCTGGCTGGCATAGCCGATGACACGGTTGACGTCGTTCTCCGGCGGGAAGGAGAGCAGGTAAATGCCGCGCGAGGCGACGTTGGAATCGCTGGAGAAGGCGATCACCGGCCGGTTGGCGCCGCGCGCGACCTGCCCGGCGGCCTGCACCGAAGGCGCGAAGAGCGGGCCGATGATCAGTTCGGCCCCTTCCGACACGGCCTCCTGCGCGGCGGCGCGGGCGCCTTCCGGCGTGCCGCGATCGTCCTTGACCAGCAGCGTGAGGTCCGCGTTCGGGAATTCCGCCAGCGACATCTCGGCGGCGTTCTTCAGCGAGTTGCCGACGACGGCACCCTGCCCCTCCGCCGTCAGCGGCAGGATGAGCCCCACCTTGACCTTGCCGTTGCCGATGGTCTGCCCGGTCGGTGCCGCGCCTGGGGCGGGCGTCCCCGAATCGAAGCCGGGCAGGCCGGAGGTGCCACCGCTGCAGGCGGCCAGCGCGAGCGGCAGGAAAACCGCAAGCGCCCGCGCCTTGAACCGCAGGACCGGTGCGAAGTGCCGATGGTGCAACACGGGCGATCTCCAGTCGTGGCCGGGTCGGCAAACGCGCGCCCGTCGATGAGTTCCAGCGGAAACTTTGCCCCCGATGGACTCGTGCCAGTGCGGAATCCTATTTTCAAGTTGTTAACTATGGGTTGCACACGCAGCGTGACGCTGTGCCATGGCGCGGCTGCCGCCGCTGTGGCAGCGTGGCGCCATGTCTAACGATGCCGCCGCCCGCCCTCCCAGCTATACCGCTTTCGGCCTGAGAGCCGAGGCCGAGCCGCTGGCGCCGGGCCTGCACATCGTCGCGACCCCGATCGGCAACCTCCGCGACATCTCGTTCCGGGCTCTCGCGACGCTCGCCGCCGCCGATGCGATCCTGGCCGAGGACACTCGCACCTCGAAGACGCTGCTGGCGCATTACGGCATCTCGACGCCGCTGCTGCCCTATCACGAGCACAATGCCGCGCAGATGCGTCCGAAGGTGCTGGCGAAGCTGCGCGAGGGCGGCAAGCTCGCCTTGATCTCGGATGCCGGCACGCCGCTCGTCTCGGACCCCGGCTACAAGCTCGTCGCCGAACTCGTCACCGAGGGGCTGCCGGTCACCGGCATCCCCGGTCCGTCCGCCGTGCTGGCGGCGCTGGTGCTGGCCGGGCTGCCGACCGATCGCTTCTTCTTCGAAGGGTTCCTGCCGCCGAAATCGGGAGGACGTCGTACGCGGCTGACCGAACTCGCCGCCATTCCCGGCACGCTGGTCTTCTTCGAATCGCCCCGCCGCCTCGCCGAGATGCTGACTGACGCTGCCGCCGTGCTGGGCGCGCGGCCGGGCGCCGTCGCGCGCGAACTCACCAAGTTCTACGAGACGGTCAGGCGCGGCACCCTTCCCGAGCTCGCCGCCCATTACGATGGCGAGGAGGAGGCGCGTGGCGAGATCGTCGTGATCATCGGCCCGCCCGGCGCCACCGAACTCGTCCCGACCGACGATCTAATCGATGAGCGGCTGCGGGTGGCACTGACCAAGGTCTCGCTGAAGGAGGCCGTCGCGCAGGTCGCCGCGGAAACCGGCCAGCCGCGCCGCAAGGTCTATGCCCGCGCCCTCGAACTCACCCGCAGCGATCCGTGAGCGGGGCGGCGGCCGATCCGGGCAGGCGCAGCCGCAAGGCAAGACGCTCTGGTCTCGCCGGCCACCGCGCCGAATGGCTCGCCATCCTCTGGTTGACGCTGAAGGGCTATCGCCTGCTGGAGCGCCGTTTCGGCGGCAAGGGCGGCGAGATCGACCTCGTGATGAAACGCGGTCGCACCGTCGCCTTCGTCGAGGTCAAGGCGCGCCGCGATCTCGACATGGCGATGCTCGCGATCACGCCGGAGAAGCAACGTCTCGTCGAGCGCCGGATCCGGCACTGGCTCTCACGGAATGCCTGGGCGAACGGGCATCATCTGCGCGCCGATGCGGTCTTTCTGGCGCCCTGGCGCCGGCCGCGCCATGTGCCCGCCGCTTTCGCGCTTGTCCTGTGACGCAAGGCCACCCACTTGCGGGAACCCCGCCCGCGGCCCGATAAGAGCCGGCTGCAACAGGAAGCCTGTCATGAGCCTGAACGTCGCCATCCAGATGGACCCGATCGAACGCCTCCGGGTCGCCGGTGACACCGGCTTCGCCCTCATGCTGGAAGCGCAGGTGCGCGGCCACACGCTCTACACCTACACGCCCGACAAGCTCTCGATGCGCGACGGCAAGGTCACCGCGCCGATGCGCCCGGTCACGGTGCGCGACGTCGAGGGCGATCATTTCACGGCCGGAGCCGAGGAGAAGGTCGACCTCTCGACGCTCGATGTCGTGCTGCTGCGGCAGGACCCGCCCTTCGACATGGCCTATGTCACCACGACGCATATGCTGGAGCGCATCCACCCCAAGACGCTGGTGGTCAACGATCCGACCTCGGTGCGCAATGCGCCTGAGAAGATCCTCGTCACCCATTTCCCGGAATTGATGCCGCCGACGCTGATCACGCGCGACAAGGCCGAGATCGAGGCCTTCCGCGACGAGCATGGCGATATCGTGATGAAGCCGCTCTACGGCCATGGCGGCGCGACCGTCTTCAAGACCGGCAAGGGCGATCCGAATTTCGGCTCGCTCTTCGATCTGTTCAGCAATCTCTTCCGCGAGCCCTGGGTGGTGCAGGGCTTCATCAAGGAGGTCTCGGAAGGCGACAAGCGCATCATCCTGATCGACGGCAAGGCGGCAGGAGCGGTCAACCGCGTGCCGGCCGTCGGCGATCTCCGCGCCAACATGGTGCGCGGCGGCGCGGCGCGGCCGACCGATCTGTCGAAGCAGGAGCTCGCGATCTGCGAGGCGATCGGCCCGACACTGCGCGAGCGCGGCCTGCTCCTCGTCGGCATCGACGTGATCCACGGCAAGCTGACCGAGATCAACGTCACCGCGCCGACCGGTGTGCGCGCGATCAAGAAGCTCGGCGGTCCGGATCTGGCGGCGCAGCTCTTCGATGTCATCGAGAGTAAGCGCTGAGCGTTCCACCACCGCGCCGTCATCCCGGACAAGCCGCGTAGCGGCGTCGATCCGGGATCCATCCTGGAGCGCCTCGCCCTACGATGGATCCCGGGTCTCCTTTCGGTCGCCCGGGATGACGGGGAGGGTTTCCGAAGAATCAGGCCGCCTTGCCGCTGCCGTTCAGCGGGTTCGCCTCGTCCCAGCCATAGCGCAGCGTCTCGAAGCGCATCGTCAGCGAATCGAGCAGGAGCAGCTTGCCGACGAGCGGCTCGCCGAAGCCGGTGACGGCGCGCACGACCTCGAGCGCCATCAGCGAGCCGATCACGCCCGGCAGCGCGCCGAGCACCCCGGCCTCGGCGCAGGTCGGGATCGCGCCGGGCGGCGGCGCTTCCGGGAAAAGACAGCGCCAGGTCGGGTTCGGGCGCCCGTCCGGTCCGGTTTCATGGGCGCGCACCGTGGTCAGCGAGCCGTCGAAGCGCCCGAGCGCCCCCATGACGAGCGGCTTGTGCTCATGGAAGCAGGCATCGGAAACGGCATAGCGCGTCTCGAAATTGTCGGAACCCTCAGCCACCACGTCGTAGAAGGCGATCAGCGCGCGGGCATTGTGCGGATCGAGCCGCGTGACGTGCTCCTCGACCACGACATGCGGGTTGAGGTTGCGCACGAAGCGGGCGGCGACCACCGCCTTATGGGCGCCGACGTCTTCCGTGGTGAAGATCGTCTGGCGCTGCAGGTTCGAGAGCGAGACGATATCGTCGTCGACGATGCCGATCTTCCCGACGCCGGCCGCCGCCAGATACTGGATCAGCGGCGCGCCGAGCCCGCCGGCACCGACGACGAGCACGCGGGCATTCTTCAGCCGCTGCTGGCCCGGCCCGCCGATCTCCGGCAGGACGATATGGCGGGCATAGCGCTCGATCTCGTCATCGTTCAGCATCATGGCGGGAGCGTAAGGCCGATGGCGGCTCCTCGGCAATCGCCATGGTGGATGAGGTGTGTGGCAAAGCGCATGACCTTCCGGGAGCTTGGCCACGCCGCCGAGCCATGCCATCGTATCCTCATCGAGGGCCGGATAACGGCACCCGGCTATGACAGGGGATCGGTTCGATGCGTGTTGGTTCTTTCGCGGCGGCGCTGGCCGGCGTTGCGCTTTCGGCTGTGGCGGCGCTGGCACAGCAGCCGATCAAGCCTGCCGTCGTCTATGACAAGGGCGGCAAGTTCGACAAATCCTTCAACGAAGGCGTCTTTATCGGCGCCGACAAGTTCAAGAAGGAGACCGGCGTCGAGTTCCGCGATTTCGAGCCGACCAACGACGCCCAGATCGAGCAGGCGCTGCGCCGCTTCGCGCGCGATGGCCATTCGCCGATCATCGCCGTCGGTTTCTCGCAGGCGACCGCCCTGCAGAAGGTCGCGGCCGAGTTCCCGGACCTGAAGTTTACCATCATCGACATGGTGGTCGATCTGCCGAACGTGCAGTCGGTCGTCTTCAAGGAGCATGAGGGCTCCTATCTCGTCGGGCTGCTCGCGGCGATGGCGTCGAAGACCGGCAAGGTCGGCTTCGTCGGCGGCATGGACATCCCGCTCATCCGCAAATTCGCCTGCGGCTATGTCCAGGGCGTCAAGGCGGGCAAGGCCGATGCCGAGATCTTCCAGAACATGACCGGCTCGACGCCGGCGGCCTGGAACGACCCGGTCAAGGGCGGCGAGCTCGCCAAGTCGCAGATCGATCGCGGCGCGGATGTCGTCTATCACGCCGCCGGTGGCACCGGCATCGGCGTGCTCCGGGCCGTCGCGGATGCCGGCAAGCTCGGTATCGGCGTCGACTCCAACCAGAATGCGCTCCATCCCGGCAAGGTGCTGACCTCGATGCTGAAGCGCGTCGACGTCGCCGCCTACAATTCCTTCAAGGCCGCTCGCGATGGCTCCTGGAAGCCGGGCCTCTCGGTGCTCGGGCTCAAGGAGGAGGGCATCGACTGGGCGCTGGACGACAGCAACAAGAGCCTGATCTCGCCGGAGATGAAGGCGACGGCCGACAAGGCCAAGGCCGACATCATCGCCGGCACCGTGAAGGTCCACGACTACATGTCCGACCAGAAATGCACGATGTGAGGCGCGGGCTTCCGCATTGAACCCGGCGCCCCTGCCGCCCGCGATCGAACTGGTCGGCATTTCCAAGCACTTCGGCTCCGTCGCGGCGAACAAGGATGTGTCGCTTTCGGTCGCCGCTGGCTCGATCCACGGCATCGTCGGCGAGAACGGCGCCGGCAAGTCGACGCTGATGTCGATCCTCTACGGCTTCTACGAGGCCGATGCCGGCGAGATCAGGATCGCCGGCGAACCCCGTCGCATCCGTTCCTCGGCCRACGCGATCGCGGCCGGCATCGGCATGGTCCATCAGCATTTCATGCTGGTGGAGACGCTGAGCGTGGTCGAGAACATCGTCCTCGGGGCCGAGGGCGGCGCCTTCCTCAACGGCGGTCTCGGGAAGGCCCGCACCGCTCTCGCCAAACTCTCGCAGGATTACGGCCTCGCTATCGATCCCAACGCCATCGTCGGCGAACTCTCGGTCGGGCTGCAGCAGCGCGTCGAAATCCTGAAGGCGCTTTATCGTGGCGCCGACATCCTGATCCTCGACGAGCCGACGGCGGTTCTGACCCCGCCCGAGGCTGACCAGCTCTTCGCCCTGCTGCGCGCGCTCAAGGCGCAGGGCAAGACCGTGATCCTGATCACCCACAAGCTGCGCGAGATCATGGACGTCACCGACACCGTCTCGGTGATGCGACGCGGCGAGATGGTCGCACATGTCCGCACGGACGAGACCTCGCCGCCGGCACTGGCCGAGGCGATGGTCGGCCGGCGCGTGCTGCTGCGCGTCGAGAAGCCGCCGCGCCAACGCGGTGCTCCGGTGCTGGAGGCCGCCGGCCTCTCCTGCCAGGATGCGCGCGGCACCGAAACCCTGCGCGATGTCAGCCTGACCCTGCATGAAGGCGAGATAGTCGGCATCGCCGGTGTCGCCGGCAATGGCCAGAGCGAATTGCTGGAGGTGCTCGCCGGCCTGGTCCAGCCGAGCCGTGGGGTCGTCCGGTTCGATGGCCGGATTCTGGCTGCCGCCGACCGCCAGCCCGCGAAGCTGCGTGAACTCGGCCTGATGCACATCCCCGAGGATCGGCATCGCAGCGGGCTCGTCACTGCCTTCTCGGCGGCCGAGAACGCGATCCTCGGCTATCAGCACGATCCTGCCTTCGGGGCAGGCCCGCTGCTGTCGCCGGACAGGATCGAGGCCCATGCGCGCGAGGCCTTTGCCGCTTACGACGTGCGCCCGCCCGAACCCGCCTTGAAGACCGCGAAATTCTCCGGCGGCAACCAGCAGAAGATCGTGCTCGCCCGCGAGATCGAGCGGCGCCCGAAGGTGCTTCTGGTTGGCCAGCCGACGCGCGGCGTCGACATCGGCGCGATCGAGTTCATCCACCGCCGGCTGATCGAATTGCGCGATGCCGGCGTCGCCATCCTGCTCGTCTCCGTCGAGCTGGAAGAGGTGATGGCGCTCTCCGACCGGATCATCGCGATGTGCGGCGGCCGGATTACCGGCGAGCGCGCCGCCGAAGCCGCCGACGAGCGCGATCTCGGCCTGCTGATGGCCGGCGTGACGGACGAGGCCGCATGAGCGCCGCCCCGGTCGAATTGCCGCGTTGGGCCGATGTCGCGCTGGTGCCGCTGGTTTCGGTTGCGGCCGCATTGCTCGTCGCCGGGCTCGTCGTCGTCGGCATCGGCGAGAATCCGCTGGAAGCCACGGCGCTCCTGCTGCGCGGCGCGCTCGGCAGCGCCGAGGGCATCGGCTTCACGCTCTACTACGCGACGAATTTCATCTTCACGGGCCTGGCCGTCGCCGTCGCCTTCCATGCCGGCCTGTTCAACATCGGCGGCGAGGGGCAGGCGACGGCGGCGGGCATCGCCATGGCCATCACCTGCCTCGGCCTGTCCTGGGCGCCGGGCTTCCTCGCCGTTCCGCTGGCGATCCTGGGCGCGGCGGCGGGCGGGGCGTTCTGGGCTTTCATCCCCGGTTGGCTCCAGGCCAGACGCGGCAGCCATGTCGTCATCACCACGATCATGCTGAACTTCGTCGCCGCGACGCTGATCGTCTACCTGCTGCGCGAAATCATCGGCAAACCCGGCTCGATGCAGCCGGAGACGGTGGATTTTCCTGCCCAGGCCGTGCTGACGCCGATGCATCAGCTTCTCGCGCCGTTCGGCCTGAAGCTACCGGCGACCCCGCTCAACAGCGCCTTCCTGCTGGCGCTGATGTCGCTCTTCGCCGTCTGGCTGCTGATCTGGCGCACCCGGCTCGGCTATGCCATCCGCACGGTCGGTGCCAATCCGCGCGCCGCCGCCTATGCCGGAATCTCGCCGGCCGCCGTGACGATGATCGCGATGGCGATCTCGGGCGCGCTCGCCGGGGGCCTTGCCGTCAACGAGGCGCTCGGGGTGCAGCACCGGCTCGTGCTCGACTTCACCGCCGGCTACGGCTTCGTCGGCATCGCCGTCGCCTTGATGGGCCGCGGTCATCCGGTCGGCGTGGGTCTCGCCGCGCTGCTCTTCGGCGTGCTCTACCAGGGCGGCGCCGAGCTCTCCTTCGACAAGCCGACGATTACCCGCGACATGGTGGTGGTGATCGGCGGCGTGCTCATCCTCTTCGCCGGTGCGCTCGACGGGCTTTTTCGCCGGCTGGTCGCGGGTGTGCTCGGGATGGGGCGGGAAGGCTGATGATCGGGTTCGGATCCTCCGCGTCATTCCGGGGCTTCGCGCAGCGAAGAGCCCGGAACCCATATCCGCCGAAATTCCCCGAAAGGAGCTTCGGAGACGCCGCTTCGCCTCGGCGATCCAATCCTGTGGTCATGGGTTCCGGGCTAGACCCTGCGGGTCGCCCCGGAATGACGGGAGAGGTTCCTCGCGTCACGTTGGGAGCCGCCTGATGGACCCAATCCAGACGCTCGCCGTCATCATCGATTCGACGATCCGCCTGTCGATTCCGTTGATCTGCGCGGCGATGGCGGGGCTGTGGTCGGAGCGCGCAGGCGTCGTCGATATCGGCCTCGAGGGCAAGATGCTGGTCGCCGCCTTCGCCTCGGCGGTCGCTGCCTTCGTCACCGGCTCGGCCTGGATCGGGCTGGGCGCCGGCATTCTCGCGGCGCTGGCGCTCGCGCTGGTCCATGGCTTCGCCGCCATCACCTGGCGCGGCAACCAGATCGTTTCCGGCGTCGCCATCAACATGCTGGCGGCGGGCCTCACCGTGGTCCTCGGCAACGCCTGGTTCGGGCAGGGCGGGCGCACGCCCTCGCTCGAAGGCCCGGCCCGCTTCGGCGAGTTGACCTTGCCCTTCGCCGGCTGGGCACGCGAGCACATACCTGTCCTCGGCCTGTTCTATGACGAATTCATCTCCGGCCATGCCGCGCCGGCCTATCTCGCTTTCCTCTGCGTGCTCGTCACGGCCCTTGTTCTGAAGCGCACGCGCTTCGGCCTGCGCATTCGCGCCGTCGGCGAGAATCCGGCGGCGGTCGATACGGCAGGCATCTCTGTTGCGCGGCTGCGCTATGGCGCCGTCGCGATCTGCGGCCTGCTCTGCGGCATCGGCGGCACCTATCTCGCCGCTGCGCAATCGGCCGGCTTCCTGCCGCATATGACGGCCGGGCGCGGCTTCATCGCGCTCGCCGCCGTGATCTTCGCGAATTGGCGGCCTTGGCCGGCGCTCGGCGCCTGCCTGCTCTTCGGCCTGCTCGATGCCATCGCGATCCGTCTCCAGGGCGTGACCTTGCCGGGCATCGGGCTGGTTCCGGTGGAAGCGATCCAGGCCTTGCCCTATGTCATGACCATCGTCCTGCTCGCCGGCTTCATCGGCAAGTCGACGCCGCCCAAGGCCTCGGGCCTGCCTTATGTCAAGGAACGCTGAGTTGCCGGCCGAACCCGATTTCGATGTCCTCTTCGCCGCCGCGGCCGCCGTGCAGCCGCGTGCTTACGCGCCCTATTCCCGCTTCAAGGTCGGCGCTGCGCTCCTGGCCGATGACGGTTCGGTCCATGCCGGCTGCAATGTCGAGAATGCCGCCTATCCCGTGGGCACCTGCGCCGAGGCCGGGGCCATCGCCGCGATGATCGCGGCCGGCGGCCGGACGATCCGCGCCATCGTCATATTCGGGGAGGGCCCGGAGCTCGTCACGCCCTGCGGCGCCTGCCGCCAGCGCATCCGCGAATTCGCCATGCCCGAAACGCCCGTGGCGATCGCCGGACCCGAGGGCATCCGCGCGCGTTTCACCCTGGCGGAGCTGTTGCCAGCCTCCTTCGGACCGGCCAATTTGCCGCGGTGATTTGCGACGGCCGCTCTGGCGGCCAGGGGAGACGATCTGATGGCGGCCGATCCGGCTTTCGACGCGGCGGCGTCAGCATTGATCGACAAGGGCGTCGATGGGCCGATCGAATGTGCGCTGGTGCTCGGCACCGGGCTCGGCTCTGTCGTCGAGGACGTGCAGGACGCGGTCTGCATTCCCTATGCCGACATTCCCGGCTTTCCGCAGGGCGCGGTGTCCGGCCATGCCCGCCAGCTCTGCTACGGTACGCTCTTCGGCCGCAAGGTACTGATCTATCAGGGCCGTGCGCATTATTACGAGGGCGGCGATCCCGCCGTGATGCGCGTGCCGCTTGGCCTGCTCGCCGCCTTCGGCTCGCCGCCGCTGATCCTGACCAATGCCGCGGGCTCGCTCTCGCCCGAGATGCGTCCCGGCAGTCTCGCGCTCATCACCGATCATATCAACCTCAACGGCCCCAATCCGCTGGTGGGCGACAGGGGCGATGGCCGCTTCGTGCCGATGGTCGATGCCTATGACCCGCTGCTGCGCGGGCGCCTGAAGCGGGCGGCGGCGAATGCGGCCGTGCCGCTCGGCGAGGGCATCTATATGTGGTTCTCAGGCCCCAGCTTCGAGACGCCGGCCGAGATCCGCATGGCCAAGACCCTGGGCGCGGACCTCGTCGGCATGTCGACCGTGCCGGAGGTGATCCTGGCGCGGCGTCACGATATCCGGGTCGCGGCCCTTTCCATCGTCACCAATATGGGCGCGGGCCTTCACGGCGGCGCTCCGCATCACACTGAGACGCGCGATGTCGCCGCCATGGCCTCGCGCTCGCTGCGGCGCCTGCTGCGCGCCTTTCTTTCGGAGCTCTAGGCCATGTCGGAAGCCGCTCTCGCCAGGCGTGCGCTTGCGCTGCTCGATCTGACTGATCTCGCCGACGATGCCACCAAGGAGGGCGCCCGCGATCTCTGTCGTCGCGCCGTCTCGGGCCCGGTGCCGGTGGCGGCGGTCTGCCTCTGGCCGCGCTTCGTGGCGACGGCGCGTGAAGCGCTGGGCAGCAGCACCGTCCGTATCGCGACCGTGGTGAATTTCCCCGATGGCGACACGCCGATCGCACCCGTGATCCGCGAGACCGAAGCGGCGCTGGAAGCCGGTGCCGACGAAATCGATCTGGTCCTGCCCTGGCGCGCCGTATTGGCCGGGCAGGCCACGGCGGCCGGCGCCATGATCCGCAACATCAGCATGCGCTGCGAGGGCAAGCTGCTGAAGGTCATCCTCGAAACCGGGGAATACCCCGATCTCGACAAGGTGAGGGAGGCGTCCGAGCTCGCCATCGCCGCAGGTGCCGATTTCATCAAGACCTCGACCGGCAAGACGCCGCGCTCGGCCAGCATCCCCGCCGCGCGGGTGATGCTCGGCGTCATCGCCGCGGCAGGGCGCCCAATCGGGCTCAAGCCGTCCGGCGGCATCCGCACGCTGGCCGATGCGAAGAGCTATCTCGACCTCGCCGATGCGATGATGGGTCCTGATTGGGTGACGCCCGGGACGTTCCGCTTCGGCGCCAGCGGTCTTTACACCGCGCTCCTCGATGCGATCGGTGGCACGGCGTCCGACACGCCGCGAGGGAGCTACTGAATGCGCCTGACCCAGGAAATCATCGCCGCCAAGCGCGACGGCGAGGAGCTGCCCGATGCCGATATCCGCCAGATCATCGCCGGGCTGACCGACGGCTCGGTCAGCGAAGGGCAGGCTGCCGCCTTCGCCATGGCGGTCTATTTCAACGGAATGAATGAGAAGGAGCGCGTCGCGCTCACACTCTCCATGCGCGATTCCGGCACGGTGCTGCGCTGGGACGACCTGCCCGGCCCGGCGCTCGACAAGCACTCGACCGGTGGGGTCGGCGACACCGTGAGCCTGCCGCTCGCTGCGGCGGTGGCTGCCTGCGGGGGCTATGTGCCGATGATCTCGGGGCGCGGGCTCGGCCATACCGGCGGCACGCTCGACAAGCTCGATGCCGTGCCGGGTTATGTGACGCAGCCGGGCGTGGCGCTGTTCCGCAAGGTGGTGCGCGAGGCGGGCTGCGCCATCATCGGCCAGACCGCCGATCTCGCCCCCGCCGACAAGCGGCTCTATGCCATCCGCGACGTGACCGCGACGGTGGAAACCATTCCGCTGCTGGTGTCCTCGATCCTGTCGAAGAAGCTCGCCGCTGGCCTCCACGGCCTCGCCATGGATGTGAAATTCGGCTCCGGCGCCTTCCTGCCGGACTACGCCAAGGCGCAGGCCCTGGCCCAGGCCCTGGTCAGCGTCGCCAACGATTCCGGCCTGCCGACGAACGCGCTTCTGACCGATATGGACGAGCCGCTCGCCTCGGCCGCGGGCAACGCGCTCGAGGTGGCCTACGCGCTCGATCACCTCACCGGGCGCAGGCGCGAGCCGCGTTTCCACGAGGTCACGGTCGCGCTCGGCGCCGAGATGCTGCTGCTCGGCGGCCTTGCCGCTGATCTCGACGCCGCCTGCGCGCGGATCGAGGGCGCTTTCGCCTCGGGTGCTGCCGCCGAACGCTTCGCCCGGATGATCGTGGCGCTCGGCGGGCCGGCCGATCTGCTGGAGGCGCCGGAGAAGCATCTGGCAGCCGCGCCGATCGCAAAGCCGGTCTTCGCCGAGAGCGCGGGCAGGGTTGCGTCCATCGACACCCGCGCAGTCGGGCTTGCGGTCGTCGCGCTCGGCGGCGGCCGCGTTCGCCCGCAGGACCCGATCGACCATGCCGTCGGCATCGTCGAGCTGGCCGGCATCGGCGACAATACGGGCCCGGACCGTCCGCTCGGCATTGTCCACGCCCGCGACGAGGCAGGCTTCGCCGCGGCAAGCGCGCGCTTGCGCAAGGCCTATCGGATCGGAGAGGGTGCGGCGCGCGGCGCTCTGATCGCGGAACGGATCACGGAGAGGTTTTCGGCATGAGTTTGCTTCTGGCCATGACGAGCTGGCATGTCGAGGACTGGCGTGCGCGGTTCCAGGCGCTTCTGCCTGACATGCCGGTCGTGGTCCTCGGCGAGCCCTTCGACCGCCGCGCCGTGCATTATGTCGCGAGCTGGAAGCACCCGGCCGGCAGCCTGACCGGCCTGCCCAATCTCGCCGCGATCTTCTCGCTCGGCGCCGGCGTGGATTTCCTCTTCGCCGACGACAAACTGCCGCCGGTGCCGATCGCCCGCGTCGTCGATCCCGACCTGACCACGCGGATGAGCGAATATGTCGTGCTGCATTGCCTGATGTATCTGCGCCAGCAGCATCGCTACATCAGCCAGCAGCAGCGGAAGCTCTGGGAGGACGACCGTAATCAGCCGGCCGCCCGCTCGGTGCGCGTCGGCATCATGGGTCTGGGCGAACTCGGACAGGACGCCGCCCGCAAGTTGCAGGCTGTCGGCTTCGACGTCGCCGGCTGGAGCCGCTCGCCCAAGACGATCGATGGCCTGCCGACCTTTTCCGGCGAGGACGGCATGAAGGCCTTCCTCGCGCGCACCGATATCCTCGTCTGCCTCGTGCCGCTCACGCCCGACACGCGTGGGATCATCAATGCCGAGCTGATCGCCGGGCTCGCGCGGGATGGCCGCCTCGGCGGCCCGTTCGTGATCAATGCCGGTCGCGGTGGCCTGCAAGTGGAAGCCGATATCCTCGCCGCGCTCGAAACCGGGGCATTGAAGGGCGCGACGCTCGACGTCTTCGAGACCGAGCCCTTGCCGGTCGAATCCCCGCTCTGGGCCCAGCCGAACGTGACGATCACGCCGCATAACGCGGCGATGTCGGAGCCGGAAGCGATCGCTTCGCTGATCGCGGCGCAGATCAGGCGGCTGGAAGCAGGTGAGCCGCTCCAGCACGTGGTCGATCCGGCGCGCGGCTACTGAGGGAGCCGGCGCGACCGTCACGGAACGGTCGCAGGGCTGTCGTCGTGTCGCAATCCGGGCGGGCGAAGCGAAATGCTTCGTCCTTCCCCGGAGCTGTCCATGCGCCTGTCACTCATCGCCGCCCTGCTGCTGTCCTCGACCATGCTCGCCGGGGCCCAGGAAACCCAGAAGGAGTTCCCGGCGAAGCTCGTCGGCCACGCCCTGCTGCCGGCGAACACCATCATCCCGGCTCCGGCCGATGCCCCGGCCGATCTCAAGGTCTCCGGCAAGTTCGTCACGCCGGGCAAGCGCGTCGAGGCGCTCAGCACCGTGGTGGGAACCTCGGGCGGGCGTCCGACCGGCCTTTCCACCCCCTTCGCCGGCCAGCCCGTACAGGGCTCCTCCGGCATCCGCTCGCTCGGCAATGGCGAGTTCCTCGTGCTGACCGACAACGGCTTCGGCACCAAGGCGAACTCCCCCGATGCCGCGTTGTTCTTCCATCGGCTGAAGGCCGATTTCGCCGGCGGCAAGATCGAGCGCCTCGCGACGACCTTCCTGCACGATCCCGACAAGAAGGTGCCGTTCCGCATCGTCCATGAGGGCACGGATAAGCGCTACCTGACCGGCGCCGATTTCGATCCGGAATCGATCCAGCCGATCGGCGGCAAGTACTGGATCGGCGAGGAGTTCGGCCCCTACCTCATCCGCGTCGACGCCAACGGCAAGGTCGAGGCCGTGTTCGAGACGTTTGCCGACGGCAAGCCGGTGCGCTCGCCCGATCATTACGCCGTGACGACGCCGGGCGCCCCCGATGCTCCGCTGCCCGTCGCCTTCAATGCCCGCCGCTCGAAGGGCTTCGAGGGCATGGCGCAGTCGCCGGATGGCCGCTTCCTCTACCCGCTGCTGGAAGGCCCGCTCTGGAACGCCGAGACCAAGGCCAATGAGCAGGTCGACGGCAAGGACGCGCTGCGCATCCTGGAATTCGACGTCGCCAACGAGAAGTGGACCGGCCGCTCCTGGTTCTTCCCGCTCGAGGACAAGGTCAACGCCATCGGCGACTTCAACATGATCGATGGAACCACAGCGCTGATCATCGAAAGGGATAACGGCGAAGGCACCACCGACAAGGCTTGTGCCGCCGGTCAGAAGGGCCCGGACTGCTTCCACGACCTCGCCAAGTTCAAGCGCATCGTGAAGATCGAGATGACCGACGCCAATGTCGGCAAGTCCGTGCGCAAGGTCGGCTATATCGACCTGATGAAGATCGCCGATCCCGACAAGAAGGCGAAGCAGGGCGCCATCGACGGCGTGCTGCCCTTCCCCTTCTTCACCATCGAGAACGTCGACGTCGTCGATCGCGCGGGCGGCATCATCGTCGTCGGCAACGACAACAACCTGCCCTTCTCCTCCTCGCGCGATCCGAAGAAGGCTGATGACAACGAACTCGTGCTGCTGTCGGTGAAGGAGCTGCTCGACGCGAAGTGAGCAGCTCTCCCTTCTCCCCTTGCGGGAGAAGGTGGCCGCGTAGCGGCCGGATGAGGGGTCGCGCTGCCGTTCCGGTCGCGCATCATAAGCGCAAGAAATAGCAGCGTTGCGCAACCCCTCAATCCCAACCCTCTCCCGCAAGGGGAGAGGGGGGCTGTGCCGCGCTACCCCCGTAAAGCCCCCGGCCCTTTCACCGCGGCCGGCGGGCATTTGCCCGAGATGATCATGCCCAGCACCTCGTCCTGGGTGACGTCGGCGGTGCGCGCGGTGCCGACCACCTTGCCGTTCTTCATCACCGTGACGCGGTCGGCGAGGTCGAAGACATCGTGCAGGTCGTGGCTGATCAGGAAGATGCCGATGCCCTGCTTCTTGAGCTGCAGGATCAGCTCGGCAACCTGCTTCGTCTCGGCTGGACCCAGTGCGGCCGTGGGCTCGTCCATGATCAGCACGCGGGCATTGAAATAGATCGCCCGCGCGATCGCGACCGACTGGCGCTGCCCGCCGGAGAGCGCCTTCACCGGCTCCTTGAAGCGCCGGAAATGCGGGTTGAGCCGGCCCATCACCTTGCGGGTCTCCGACTCCATCGTCGCGTCGTCGAGCGTGCCCCAGCCGGTCAGAAGCTCGCGGCCGAGGAAGATGTTGGCGGCGGCATCGACATTGTCGGCGAGCGCGAGCGTCTGGTAGATCGTCTCGATGCCGTGGCGCTTGGCGTCGCGCGGGCTCGACAGCGAGACCTCCTCGCCATCGACCCGGATCGTGCCGGAATCGGCCCGGTAGGCGCCGGACAGGATCTTGATCAGCGTCGACTTGCCGGCGCCGTTATGGCCGAGCAGGCCGACGACCTCGCCCGGCATCAGGTCGACGCTGGCGCCGTCGACCGCCTTGATGCCGCCGAAGGCGATCGAGATGTCGTGCATCTCGATCAGTGGCGTGCCCTGGCCGGGATGGGTCTCGGCGAGATCGGTCGGTTCCGCGATGCTCATCGGAGCCTCCTCAGCTCAGCCGCTGGCGGTAGACCCCGTCGAGCCAGACCGCGAGGACGAGAACAATGCCGACGACGATGTTCTGCAAGGGCGCATCGACGCCGATCAGCACCATGCCGGATTGCAGCGACTGCATCACCAGCGCGCCCAGCATCGCGCCGGCGATGGTGCCGACGCCGCCGGCGAGCGAGGTGCCGCCGATGACCGCCGCCGCGATCACATAGAGCTCGTCGAGCGTGCCGGCCGCGTTCGTCGAAGCATTGAGCCGCGCCGTCGAGATGCAGGCGGAGATGCCGACGAGTACGCCCATCAGCCCGAACACCAGCATCAGCACCTTGCGGGTGTTCACCCCGGAAAGCTGCGCCGCCTCGGGGTTGCCGCCGATGGCAAAGACATAGCGCCCGAAGCGCAGGCGATTGGCGAGGAAGGTCATGGCGACGCCGACCGCGAGCGCGATCAGCACGGGAACGGCGAGCCCGTGGCCGATGGTCAGACCGCCCTCCGGCCAGGTGCCGCCCTTGGCTTCGGTGAGACGGCGGGCGATGCCGGCCGGCAGCGCATAGGCGTTCGCCACCATCACCGTCGCCAGCACCGCCGCGCAGCCGAGCCCGGTGATCGCGATCTCCGCCCAGAGCGGACGCAGCGCGAAGCCGAAGCGCTTGCGCCGCCGGCGGATCAGCGCAGCCGCCACGCAGATCGCCACGCACAGGCCGATGCCGATAGCCCAGGAGGCGCTCGTGCCGATCGCGCCCTCGACGCCGCCGCCGAAGGGGCGGAAGCGCGAATCCATCGGCGCGATGGTCTGGCCCTGCGTCACCCACCAGGCCGCGCCGCGCCAGACCAGGAGCCCGCCGAGCGTGACGATGAAGGAGGGGATGGCGAGATAGGCGATCAATGCGCCCTGCATCAGCCCGACGAAGCCGCCGAGCGTCATCGCGAGCAGCAGGCTGACCACCCAGGTCAGCGGGTGCTCGAAGCCCCACAGCTCGGGCAGCAGCCGGACCTGTACGAGCCCGACCACCATGCCGACGAAGCCGAGCATCGAGCCGACCGAGAGGTCGATGTTGCGGGTGACGATGACCAGCACCATGCCGCAGGCCATGATCGAGATCGACGCGGTCTGGACCAGCAGGTTCCAGAGGTTGCGCGGCGTCAGGAAGGCGCCGTCCGACAGCCAGTTGAAGCCGAGCCAGATGACCGCGAGCGCGGCGACCATCCCGATCATGCGCGGATCGAATTCGATCTCGCGCAGATGGTCGCTGAAGCGTTTGCGCTCCTGCGCCGGATGAGCCGGCGCCGGGGTCGTGTTAGTCACAGGCCTTGACCTTGCCGGCTGCGACGCCCTGGCAGACCGCCGATTTCGCCGCCCAGCCGGCCTCGATCACCACGCCGAGATTGTCCTTCGTCACCGGCACCGGCTTCAGGAACAGCGCCGTCATCTTCTGCTTGGACGGGCCCTGGTCCCAGGCGGCCGAGCCCGGGACATCGGCGAGCTTGGCGCCACCCGCGAGCTTGAGCGCGATCTCGGCTGCGTTGCGACCCAGTTCGCGCGCATCCTTCCAGATCGTCACGGTCTGCGTGCCCAGCGCGACGCGGTTGAGCGCCGCGCGGTCGGCGTCCTGGCCGGAGACCGGCACCGAGCCGGAAAGCCCCTGCGCATCCATCGCCGCGATGGCGCCGCCGGCCGTGCCGTCATTGGCGGCGATCACCGCATCGACCTTGTTCTGGTTGCGGGTCAGGATCTGCTCCATGTTCCGCTGGGCGTTGGCCGGCAACCAGCCATCGGTGAAGGCTTCGCCGACATTCTTGATCTTGCCGCCATCGATCGCGGGCTTCAGCACCTCGATCGAGCCCTGGTAGAGGAAATTGGCGTTCGGGTCGGAGCTCGAGCCCTTGATGAAGACGTAATTGCCCTCCGGCTTCGCCTTCTGGATCTCGCGCGCCATCATCCGGCCGACCTCGACATTGTCGAAGGTCAGGTAGAAGGCCTGCGGGATTTCGATCAGGCGGTCGTAGCCGACGACGCCGATGCCCTCGTTCACCGCTTTCTCCACGGCGGGCCGGATCGCCTGGGCATCCTGCGCCAGCACGATGATCGCCTTGGCGCCGCGCGCGATCAGGCTCTCGACATCGGTGAGCTGCTTGGCCGGCGAGGATTGCGCATCGGCGGAGAGATAGGTGCCGCCGGCCTTCTCGACAGCCGCCTTGATCGCGGCTTCGTCGGTTTTCCAGCGCTCTTCCTGGAAATTCGACCAGCTGACCCCGATGACCGGGCCTTTCGATTGCGCGATGGCGCTGGAATGAACGGACATGGCGGCAACGGCGATGCTCGCCGCGAGGACGAAACGCTTCATCACACTGACCTCCTGAGCTTCCTCTGCCGCTGACTCTCAGGCTTTCCGAGCCCGTATGGCGTCCGGCGGGTGGAGCACAACCCAGAGGGGAGAAGCTGTCAAGCAGACTAACGGAGGGCTGGCGGCAACCTGGCCGGCAGGTCAGGCGACGCGCTTGTCGGGTGAATCGCAAAGGTCGTTCTGGATGCAGCGGCCGCATTCGGGCCTGAGCGCCTTGCAGGTGTAGCGCCCGTGCAGGATCAGCCAGTGATGGGCGTGCCGGCCGAACTCCTCCGGCACTGCCTTTTCCAGCCCCATCTCGACCTGCAGCACGTTCTTTCCGGGCGCGATCCGCAGCCGGTTGGCGACGCGGAAGACATGGGTGTCGACCGCATGGGTGATTTCGCCGAAGGCGATGTTGAGCACGACATTCGCGGTCTTGCGGCCGACGCCGGGCAGGCTTTCGAGCTCCTCGCGCGTGGTCGGCACCGCGCTGCCGAACTGCGCGATCAGCTTCTCGCTGAGCGCGATCACGTTCTTCGCCTTGTTGCGATAGAGCCCAATCGTCTTGACGTGCTCGCGCACCGTCTCCTCGCCCAGCGCCAGCATCTTCTCCGGCGTGTCGGCGATGGCGAAGAGCTTGCGCGTCGCCTTGTTGACGCCGGCATCGGTCGCCTGTGCCGATAGCACGACGGCGACCAGCATCGTGAAAGCGTTCACGGATTCCAGCTCGCCCTTCGGCTCCGGATTGGCGGCGCGGAACCGCTCGAAGATCTCGCGGATCTCGGCCGGCTTGCGGGCGCGCGCCAACGTGATGCGTTTCGCCGGAGCACGGGCGCGCGCGGGCCTGTTCTGCTGATCCATGTCGGCGTTATAATACCGCAATGGAACCCGGCAAGAGCCCAGCAAGCGAAGGCGAGGACGCTGCGAAGCGGCCTGTCTTCGACGCGACGATCACGCCGCATCGCTCGCTCGGCCAGAGCGGCTTCCGCATCGTGATGACGCTGGTCTGCCTGGCGAGCGTGGTCTCCTCGATTCCCTTCATCGTGCTCGGCGCGTGGCCGGTCGCCGGTTTCTTCGGCATCGACGTCGTCGCGCTGTTCATTGCCTTCCACGTCAATTTCCGCCACGCCCGCGCCTTCGAGCGCATCGTGGTGACGCCGCTGGAAGTCCTGCTGCGCAAGGTCTCGCATCACGGCCGCGAGGCGGTCTGGCGCTTCAATCCGGCCTGGACCCGGCTCGAACGCCAGAACGACGAGGATTATGGCCTGCTGGCGCTGAAACTGGTCTCGCGTGGGCAGAGCGTCGCGGTCGCCGGCGCGCTTTCGCCGCAGGAGCGAGCCGGCTTCGCCGATGCGCTCGGCTCGGCCCTGGCGAGCGCCCGCCGCGGCCCCGACTACGGCGCCTCCTGAGCGGATTCAGCTCCGGCGGGCGAGCCAGATGGTGTGCCCGCCGCAGCTCTGGTCCTCGACAGCATGCGCGACGACGGCAAAGCCGTTCTCGGCCAGCAGCGAACGGTATTCTTCGGGATCGAGGCTGCCATGATAGAGCGGCTCGCCTTCGAAGGTCCCGATCGCCTCGCCATGCGACGGACCGCTGGTGAACATCAGCGCGGCGCCCGGCACGGCATGCTCCGCGAAGACCGGAAACATTCCGCGCTGGTCCTGCGGCGTCAGGTGGAAGAAGCTGTCCCAGGCGATCAGCCCGTCGAAGCGGCGGCCGAGCGCGAGACGGCGCATATCCGCGACCTGCCAGCGATGCGCCGGGAAACGCGCTTCGCACAATGCGATCATCGCGGGAGCCGAATCGACACCGGTGATGGCATGGCCCTCCGCGATCAGATGCCGTGCAATCGGCTCGCCCGAACCGCAGCCGATGTCCAGGATCGAACCGCCGGGCTTCAGGAGCGCGCGGAAACGGTCGAGCCAGGGCCGCTCGAACAGCGCCTTGCCGCGCAGCCCGTCATAAGTCGCTGCATGACGCTCGTAGAGCTCGACGATGGCGGCAGGGGCGGAGGTCATGAAGGGTCTCTTGGCAAGCGAATTTGAGAGAGCTGCGCAAACTAGGCTGGGCGAGCCCGGTCTTGCCAGCTTTCGGGTGGGAACGGCATGGTGCATGCCCTAGATTCGCATCATGACGAACGGTGCGAGGCTCACGATGAATGCTTCCATGAAAACGGCGATGACCCCGACACGCTTCTCCAATGCGGTGTTGGCGCGTGCTGCCGAGGCGATGCCGAGCGAGGCCGATTTCCCCACGACGGCGCCGGGCTCGGACTATGACACGGTCCGGCGCATCCTCTCCTTCATCACCCATAACTGGCGCGAGCAGCCGACGATCGAGGCGATCGCGGATGCGGCCGGCGCGACCCCGACCGATGTCCACCATCTCTTCCGGCGCTGGTGCGGGCTGACGCCGAAGGCTTTCCTGCAGGCGATCACGCTCGACCATGCCAAGGGGCTGCTCGCCTCCTCGGCCAGCGTGCTCGACACCGCGCTCGAAGTCGGCCTGTCCGGCCCCGGCCGGCTGCACGATCTCTTCGTCACGCATGAGGCGATGTCGCCGGGCGAGTGGAAGGCCGGCGGCGGCGGCTTGAAGCTATCCTACGGCTTCCATGTCTCGCCCTTCGGCGAGGCGCTGATCGTGGTCACGGATCGCGGGCTGGCCGGGCTCGGCTGGGTCTCGAACAGCGCCGATGGCGGCAAGGTCGTCGGCGGGCGTGCCGAGGCGCTGGCCGACATGATGCGGCGCTGGCCCCATGCCGATTACCACTATGATCCTGTCCTGACCGCACCTTATGCCGGCCGCATCTTCGAGCCCAAGGCCTGGTCGGCGGAGACGCCGCTGCGCGTGGTCCTGATAGGCACGGATTTCGAGGTACGGGTCTGGGAGACGCTGCTGAGGATTCCGGTCGGCTGCGCCACGACCTATGGCGAGGTCGCCAACCAGATCGGCCGGCCGAGCGCGGCGCGCGCCGTCGGCATGGCGGTCGGTAAGAACCCGATCTCCTTCGTGGTGCCCTGCCACCGCGTCATCGGCAAGTCAGGCGCGCTGACCGGTTATCATTGGGGCCTGACACGCAAGCGCGCCATCCTCGGCTGGGAAGCCGGACAGGCGGCCGCCGCCGGCTGAATTCAGCGCCGCAGATACATGTCCCAGCAGGGCGCGAGCGCGATCCGTTCGCGCCCTTCGAGCGCGTCGGCGAAGAGCTTGCGGATGGCCTCGCGCGCGGTGGTCGGCGGACATTTCGGTGCCAGGATCGCGTCGATCCGTCCCAGCTCCGTCAGCATGTCCGGTTTGAGCGGCGGCGTGCTGCGGCCGGGATCGAGGCCGAGCGGCACGGCGCGGGCGGACACGCGCCGGAGCAGGCGGTTCATCGGATCGACGAAATCGAGCGTGAAGACGCCATTGAGCTGGCGCTTGTTCGCAGCCTCCCAATTGCGGATCGCCGTGATGCCCTGCTGGATCTCCAGCATCCAGGTCGCCTGAGCGTCGATTTCCGCATAGAGGATGTAGGAGGGCAGCAGATCGCGCCGGACGAGATCGCGATAGCTCTCCTGTTGGCTGGCATAGTGCTCCAGCATCCCGGCCGCGCGCGCGGCGATATCCGGTTTCACGCTGACCCGCCCGAGCGGCCCGAGATCGGGCACGTCGAGGCCGGCATAGGTCGGGGCGCTCATGGCGGCACGCATGCCCCGTTCCACGCAGATCACGGCCGAGGGCAAGGCGACCGCGAGCACCAGCACGAGCATCACCGGCCGCAGCCGATCATCGCGACGCTGCCACCATTCGGCGAGGACCGGCAGCAGGATCGGCCATAAGCCGATGAATTCGAGCGAGCCCGTGTTCTGCGTCTCGAAGAAGGCGAGCGCCACAAGACCCACGGCGAGCCAGCCGAGAGGCGAATCCGCGAGGGTCCGCCAGCCCGCAAGGGTGCGCGGCAGCCCGTCCCGCCATGCCGAGAAGGCCAGCGCCGCGAGCAGCAGCAGGGCCGGGCCGATGACGTTGAACTTCACCGAGGCCACGGTCAGGAAGCGCGGCAGCAGCGTGCCGGTGTTGAGCCCGAGCAGCGTCAGGACATTCGCGAGATAGGCCGAGGTCAGCCCGGTCGTGATTTCAAGCAGCGCGAGCGCGGCGATGACGGCGGCTGCGGCCGTGATCGCATCCCGAAGGCGCATGCGCCCGCTCAGCATCGCATAGCCGACAAGCAGCGTGCCCGTGACGGCGCCCGTGATCTTCGCCAGGAAGAGCGCCAGCATCAGCACCGCGACGAGCGCGACCTGAAGGCGGCGCTGCGCGAAGAGCAGCGTCGCGATCAGCAGGTAGAGGAGCATGGCGGCATGCCGGTTGTAGAAGCCGAAGCCGTCGAAACCCGGCATCGGATACAATGAATGCAGGTTGATCGGCAGCGCCGCGAACAGCAGGAAGGGCAGCACGAGCGCCAGCGCCTGCGCGCGCGATCGCCGGGCAACGTCGTTCGCCAGCAAGGCGAGCACCGGCAGCGTCACCGGCAGCAGCGCCCAGTTGATCAGCAGCATCGGCTGCGCATTCGGGAAGAGGGCGTCGAGGCCGGCGGTCAGATAGAAGCCGAGCGGCCCGACAGGCACGAAGAAATCGAGGCTCGGCACTTGGCCCAGCCCGATGCGCCAGGCCGCGTCGAGATAGACAACCGTATCCCAGGCATTCGCACCGATCGGCAGGCGCAGCGGCAGGATCAACCCTGCGACGGCCAGCGCCGCGAAAGCGGCGATCCATAGGCCGGGAGAAAGCATCAGCCGTGCCGCCATACGGCTGCCCCGCGTTTGGGAGTGTCGCCCCCCGATCTCGCTCATCGCCACGCCGAACTCTCCTGGTCCAGCCGGCGCTATGGCAGACAATCCTTACCAGCAGCCTGCTGCGATTGCAGAAACCCCAGCCGGGGCTGCAACTAGAGCAGCCCGCGCTTGGCCAGATGGCGCATCAGATGCGAGGCGCCGAAGGTCCAGGGCTCGCAGGCGTCGGTGCGCTTCATCCGGTTGACGAGGCTGCCCAGCTCCGGCGCGGCGATGGTGACGATGTCCCCGTATTTATGGGTGAAGCCGCCGCCCGGCGCATCGCGGTCCTTGATCGGCGCGAACATGGTGCCGAGATAGAGCGCCGCTCCGTCCGGATACTGATGGTGCGGGCCGATCATCTGCGCGGCGAGGTCGGCCGGGTCGCGGCTGATCTTGGCGATCGAGGAGGAGCCTTCCAGCGTGAAGCCGTCCTCGCCCGCTACCGTCAGCGTCACGGTCGTGCGGCGGACATGATCGAGCGTGAAGCCCGCGTCGAAGAAGCGGATGAAGGGGCCGACGGCGGCGGCCGCGTTGTTGTCCTTCGCCTTGCCGAGCAGCAGGGCCGAGCGGCCTTCGACATCGCGCAGGTTGACGTCGTTGCCGAGCGTGGCGCCGACGATGCGCCCGTCGGACGCGACGACCAGCACGATCTCCGGCTCGGGGTTGTTCCAGCTCGATGCGGGGTGGAGGCCGGCATCGGCCCCCGTGCCGACCGTCGACATCGCCGGGGCCTTGGTGAAGATCTCTGCGTCCGGGCCGATGCCGACCTCGAGATACTGGCTCCAGGCCCCCTGCTTGATCAGCACCTCCTTGAGATGCATCGCCTCGGGCGAGCCGGGCTTGAGCTTGGAGAGGTCGTCTCCGATGAGTTTTCCGATCTCGGCCCGGATCGTCGCGGCAGCCGCCGGGTTGCCGCGTGCCTTCTCCTCGATCACCCGCTCCAGCATCGAGACCGCGAAGGTGACGCCCGCCGCCTTCACCGCCTGCAGGTCGAGCGGGGACAAGAGCCAGGGCCGCTTCGGATCGCGGCTGTCCACAGGGGTGTTGGCGAGGATGTCGGCCAGGGACCCGAGCGTCTCGCCCTGGGCCGCCCGCAGCGCCGCGGCCGGATCGGCGCTCTCGCAGAGGTCGCGGCTGGTCGGGAAAGCGGCGGTGATGTCGACGACCTGCCCGTCTCGCAGCGCCACCACGGCGGGGCCGCCGAGATCGGGGCGCCAGACCCGGCCGACGAGCGCGGCCGCAGCGGAATCCGTCGGCAGGGTTGCGGTCACGGCAAGGTCGAGCTTCGGCATGATGCGGTCCGGAAACGAGTTCGAGTCGGGAGCGCAGATCAGCCGGTTATGCGCGAATGCGCAAGCCGTACCGCGACCATAGGCGCATTGCGGTAGGCGTCATCGATTTGTCATTGAAATGTCGCCTGCGCTTCATGCTAGCTTGCGCACCAACGACAAGAACCGCGGCGGGGTCCGCCCGCGGAAGGGAGATCGTCCATGACCATCAAATCGCGCATCCTGATGTCGGTAGCGGCCTTCGCGCTCGCCGGCGCCTCGCCTGCCCTGGCACAGACCGAAATCCAGTGGTGGCACGCGCTGACCGGCGCCAACAATGACGTCGTCGTCAAGCTTGCCGAGGACTTCAACGCCTCGCAGAAGGACTACAAGGTCGTTCCGGTCTACAAGGGCTCCTACCCCGACACGCTGAACGCCGGCATCGCCGCCTTCCGCGCCGGCCAGGCGCCGCATATCCTGCAGGTCTTCGAGGTCGGCACGGGCACGATGATGTCGGCCAAGGGCGCGGTCAAGCCGGTCCACGAGATGATGAAGGAAGCCGGCGAGAAGTTCGATCCGAACGCCTATCTGCCTGCCATCACCGGCTATTACTCGACGGCCAAGGGCGAGATGCTCTCCATGCCGTTCAATTCCTCGTCGATGGTGATGTGGTACAACAAGGACGCCTTCAAGAAGGCGGGCCTCGACCCCGAGAAGCCTCCGAAGACCTGGCCCGAGACCTTCGAGGCCGCCAAGAAACTGAAGGCCGCCGGCTTCGACAAATGCGCCGTCTCGAACGCCTGGGCGCCCTGGGCCAATATCGAGCAGTTCGGCGCCTGGCATAACGTGCCGCTCTCGACCAAGGTCAACGGCATGGCCGGCTTCGACGCCGTCATGAACTTCAACCAGAGCCCGCTCTTCCTGAAGCACTGGACCAATCTGGTCGAGCTGCAGAAGGACAAGACCTACGACTATTCCGGCCGCACCAACAACGGCGAAGGCCGCTTCACCTCGGGCGAATGCCCGATCTTCCTGACCTCCTCGGGCTTCTTCGGCAACGTCAAGGCGAACGCCAAGTTCGACTGGGGCAATGCGGCGATGCCGTATTATCCGGAAGCCGCGGGCGCTCCGCAGAACTCGATCATCGGCGGCGCCTCGCTGTGGGTGATGGGTGGCAAGAAGCCTGCCGAGTACAAGGGCGTCGCCAAGTTCTTCACCTTCCTGTCGGATGTCGACCGCCAGGTGAAGCTGCACACCGAGTCGGGCTACCTGCCGATCACCAAGGCAGCCTATGAGAAGGTCAAGGCGTCGGGCTTCTACAAGGACAAGCCCTATCTCGAGACCCCGCTCCTCGAGCTGACCAACAAGGCCCCGACCGACAACTCGAAGGGCCTGCGCTACGGCAGCCTCGTCCAGATCCGCGACATCTGGTCGGAGGAGCTGGAGGCGGCGCTGAACGGCCAGAAGACGCCCAAGGCGGCGCTGGACGCAGCGGTCGAGCGCGGCAACCAGATGCTGCGCCAGTTCGAGCGCACCGCGGCGCGCTGATCCGACTGCCCTCTTGCATCCATTGGCCATCCCGGACAAACCCGTCCGGGATGGCCGTCTCGTCCAAGGAAGCCGATGCAGAAGAACGCCTACTTCAAGGGGCTGACCATCCCCTTCCTGCTGCTGGCGCCGCAGCTCGCGATCACCATCGTGTTCTTCTACTGGCCGGCGAGCCAGGCGGTCTGGCAGAGCTTCCTGCTTGAGGACGCCTTCGGCACCTCGACCGAGTTCGTCTGGTTCGAGAACTACCAGACGCTCTTCGCCGACCCCGGCTATCTCAAGGCCTTCATCAATACGGCGATCTTTTCGACCTTCGTCTGCGTGCTGTCGCTGTCGATCGCGCTGCTCTTCGCGGTGATGGCGGATCGGCAGCTCAAGGGCGGCGAGGTCTACAAGACCCTGCTGATCTGGCCCTATGCTGTCGCGCCCGCCATTGCCGGCGTGCTCTGGATCTTCATGTTCGATCCTTCGCTCGGCATGCTGGCGCGCGGGTTGCAGTCGCTCGGCATCGCCTGGAACCCCCGGCTCAACGGCAATGACGCCATGCTGCTCGTCATCCTCGCCGCGACCTGGAAGCAGATCAGCTACAATTTCCTGTTCTTCCTCGCCGGCCTGCAATCGATCCCGAAAAGCGTGATCGAGGCGGCGGTGATCGACGGCGCCCGGCCTATGCGCCGCTTCTGG
The DNA here is from genome assembly GCF_056402015.1 of Allobosea sp. P4_C6. Lineage (NCBI taxonomy): Bacteria > Pseudomonadati > Pseudomonadota > Alphaproteobacteria > Hyphomicrobiales > Alloboseaceae > Allobosea > Allobosea sp. P4_C6. The sequence continues at coordinate 113,997 of NZ_JBFUIF010000006.1, read as the reverse complement.
ACCATCGTCTTCCCGCTGCTCTCGCCGACGACCTTCTTCCTGCTCGTCGTCAACATCGTCTACGTCTTCTTCGACACCTTCGGCATCATCGACACCGTGACCGGCGGCGGCCCCGCTGGCGCGACCGAGACGCTGGTCTACAAGGTCTTCGCAGACGGCAAGGGCGGCTCCAACCTCGGCGGCTCGGCGGCGCAGTCCGTGATGCTGCTCATCATGGTCATCGGGCTGACCGCGGTCCAGTTCCGCTTCATCGAGCGCAAGGTGAGCTACTGATGGCGTCCGTGCTCTGGCTAGAACTGACCGCCGAGGAGCTGCGCGCCAAGGCCGCGGGCGATGCCATCGTCGTCCTGCCCGTCGCCTCGGTCGAGCAGCACGGGCCGCATCTGCCCGTCGGTGTCGACACCATCCTGTGCAGCGGCGTCTGCAAGGCGGCGGCCGAGCGCGCCGGCGATGTCGACGTCGTGGTCACGCCGACCCTGTGGTGCGGCATGGCCGAGCATCACATGGCCTTCGGCGGCACCTTCACCTTCGACATCCCGACCTATCGCGCCGTGCTGCTCTCCCTCCTCAAGAGCATCGAGCGCCATGGCTTCCATCGCGTGCTGATCGTCAACGGACATGGCGGCAACATCGCCGCGCTGACGGCCTTCCTGCCCGATTTCGCGCGTGAGACGCGGCTGCATATCGAGGCGACCACCTATTTCCTGCTGGCCGAGGCGGCGCTCCCGCCGTTGCTGGAGGATCAGCAGGCCGTGCAGCATGCCTGCGAGGTCGAGACCTCGATGATGATGGTGCTGGCGCCGGGATCGGTCCGCGATGCCCGTCTCGGCGAGGCTTTCGGCGCGCTCGACGGCCTGCCCGGGCGCCCGACCGTCTCACGCCACCGTTCCTTCCGGGACATGACCGAGACCGGGGTGATCGGCGACGCCCGCCGTGCCACGACGCAGAAGGGCCAGGCCTGCCTGGATGCCTGCGCCGAGGCTCTGGCCGGGCTCCTGCGCGAGATGGGGAAGGGGATCTGATGGTCGAGGACCGCCGCCTGGGCGACGCGATCGCCTATGTCATCCTGACGATCGGCGTGCTGATCGTCGCCTTCCCGGTCTGGCTGACCTTCGTCGCCTCGACCTGGGACGCCGCGACCGTGATCAACGGCCAGATGCCACTCTATCCCGGCCCGTATTTCCTCGAGAACTACAACCGCATCCTCTTCATCGGCACCTCCGGCACGACGCGCGAGCCGGTGATCGGCATGATGTTCAACTCCTTCGTCATGGCGATGACGATCGCGCTGGGCAAGATCTTCATCTCCGTGCTCTCGGCCTATGCGGTGGTGTACTATCGCTTCCCGTTCCGCATGGCGGCGTTCTGGACCATCTTCATCACGCTGATGCTCCCGGTCGAGGTCCGCATCTTCCCGACCTTCAAAATCGTCTCCGATCTGAACATGCTCGACACCTATCAGGGCCTCGCCGTCCCGCTCATCGCCTCGGCGACGGGAACGCTGCTGTTCCGGCAGTTCTTCATGACGATCCCGGACGAGTTGCTGGAAGCGTCGAAGATCGACGGCGCCGGTCCGTTCAAGTTCTTCAAGGATACGCTGCTGCCGCTCTCGATCACCACGATCGCGGCGCTCTTCGTGATCCAGTTCATCTATGGCTGGAACCAGTATCTCTGGCCGCTGCTGGTGACGACGAAGGACTCGATGCAGACCATCGTCATCGCCATCAAGAAGATGATCGTCACCACCGACGCCCTGACCGAATGGCAGCTCGCCATGGCCACCGCCATGCTGGCGATGCTGCCGCCCGTCTTCGTCGTCATCGCCATGCAGAGGCTCTTCGTAAAGGGCCTGGTCGAAACCGAGAAGTAATCCGCGAATGGCCCAGGTCACCCTGAACCACGTCAAGAAGGTCTATGCCGGCGGCGTCGAGGCCGTGAAGGGCGTCTCCTTCGACATCCCCGATGGCGGCTTCTGCGTGCTCGTCGGCCCCTCCGGCTGCGGCAAGTCCACGCTGCTGCGCATGGTCGCCGGGCTGGAGACGATCTCCTCGGGCGAGGTCGCGATCGGCGACCGCGTCGTCAACCAGATCGAGCCGGCCGACCGCGACATCGCGATGGTGTTCCAGAACTATGCGCTCTACCCGCATATGAACATCTACGACAACATGGCCTATGGCCTGCGCAACCGCGGCACGCCGAAGGACGAGATCGACAAGCGCGTGAAGGAAGCGGCGCGTATCCTGGCGATCGAGCCCTTCCTGGAGAGGCGGCCGCGCCAACTCTCCGGCGGCCAGCGCCAGCGCGTCGCCATGGGCCGCGCCATCGTGCGCAAGCCGCAGGTCTTCCTCTTCGACGAGCCGCTTTCGAACCTCGACGCCAAGCTGCGCGTGCAGATGCGCGTCGAGATCAAGAAGCTGCAGCGAGCGCTCGGCGTCACCTCGATCTACGTCACCCACGACCAGGTCGAGGCGATGACGCTTTCCGACAAGCTCGTGGTGATGAATGGCGGCCAGGTCGAGCAGATCGGCGTGCCGGCCGAGGTCTACCGCAAGCCGGCCAGCAAGTTCGTCGCGACCTTCATCGGCTCGCCGCCGATGAACATCCAGCCCGGCACAGTGGACGGCCCCGGCATCGTGGCGCTCGGCGACGCCATCATCGAGGTCCGGGACCTCCGCGAGGATCTGGCGGCGCAGACGCCGGTCGAGGTCGGCCTGCGGCCGGAGGATATCGAGATCGCCTCGGAAGGGCAGGCCGGATCGCTGCCCTTCGACGTGGAGTTCATCGAAGAACTCGGCGCGACCCAGCTCTTCCACGGCAAGCTCGCCGGCCATCCTTTCGTGATGCAGGCGGCGACGGGCGAGGTCGCGGCGCAGGAAGGCCGGCTCTGGATCACGGTCGATCCAGACAAGATCCATGTCTTCGATCCGAAGACGGGCGTGCGGCTGGGCAGGCGCTGAGCGGGTTTCGCATCCTCCACGTCATTCCGGGGCGGGCGAAGGCCCGAGCCCGGAACCCAGAACCAATAACGTCTGAGTAAAGAACGCCACGCTTGCGTCTCTCCAAGAAACGCATCGGTTCTGGGTTCCGGGCTCATCGCTGCGCGATGCCCCGGAATGACCGCGGAGGTTCCGGAGGCCGTAAACCGCTCAAGCCGCCAGATCGGCGACCAGCGCGTCGAGCAGCAGCGCGCCATCCGGCGTCGCGGCGAGACGGCCGCCGGGGCGGTGCATCAGCAGCTTTTCGTCGATCAGGCTCGCGACGCGCTTGGCATTGAGCTCGCGGCCGGCGAGCGCCTTGAAGACGGCCGGATCGATCCCCTCGACGAGGCGAAGCCCCATCAGCAGGTACTCGTCGCCCTGCGCTTCCGAATTCAACAGCTCGTCCTCGACCAGCGCGTGGCCTTCGGCCTCGACACGCTCAAGCCAGATTTCCGGTCGTTTCTCGGTCGAATGCGCCATGCGGCCCTGCGCCGTCACCAGGCGGCCATGCGCGCCGGGGCCGACGCCGGCATATTCGCCATAGTGCCAGTAGACCAGGTTGTGCCGGCATTCCGCGCCCGGCCGTGCGTGGTTCGAGATCTCGTAGACCGGCAGGCCGTGCCGGGCCGTGATCTCCTGCGTCGTCTCGTAAAGCGCCGCACCGGCATCATGATCGGGAATGGCGAGCTTGCCCGCCCGGAACAGCCGTTCGAAGGCGGTGCCGGGCTCGATCGTGAGCTGGTAGAGCGAGAGATGCTCGGCCGCATGGCTGATCGCGAGCTCCAGCTCGGCACGCCAGAGCGCAGGCGTTTGCAAGGGCGAGCGGGCATAGATCAGGTCGAAGGAGTAGCGCTCGAAATATTTGCGCGCGATCGCGACGGCCGCCAGCGCTTCCTCGGCCGAATGCATCCGGCCGAGCGCCTTCAGGTCGGCATCGTTCAGGGCCTGCACGCCGAGCGAGACGCGGTTGACGCCGGCCGCGCGGAAATCGCGGAAACGGCCGGCCTCGACGCTGGTCGGATTCGCCTCCAGCGAAACCTCGCAGTTCGGGTCGACGGCCCAGTGCTCGCCGATCGCGTCGAGGATCGCGCCGACGGTGCGGCCTTCCATCAGCGAGGGCGTGCCGCCGCCGAAGAAGATCGACGAAACGGTGCGGCCGGGCGCCAGCGCGGCGCGGTGGGCGATCTCGCGGCGGAAGGCGGCGATATAACGCTGCTGGTCGGGCGGTTGCAGCCGCACATGCGAGTTGAAGTCGCAATAGGGGCACTTGGCGAGGCAGAACGGCCAATGCACATAGACGGCGAAGCCCGCATCCGCGGTCGGATGCAAGACGCCGGGCCGCTCGATCAGGGCGGCCGAGGGGCTCACGCCGGCTTCCTCAGGCAGGTGGCGGCGAGCGCGTGGAAGGCGCGCGCACGATGCGACAGGCCGGGCGAGCCATCGGCGGGAATGCCGTGCTTCTCCTGTGCGGTCATCTCGCCGAAGGTCTTGTCGTGGCCATCAGGCAGGAAGATCGGGTCGTAGCCGAAGCCGCCTGCACCGCGGACGTCGTGAGTGACGGTGCCGAAGACGCGCCCCTCGAACAGCTCCTGATGCCCGTCCGGCCAGGCGATGACCAGCGCCGAGACGAAGTGAGCCTTGCGCTGCCCGGGCGTGGTCGCGCCGCGCTTCGCCAGCTCCATCTGCACGCGTGCGATCGCCGGGGCGAAATCCTTGCCCGGCCCGGCCCAGTTGGCCGAGAACAGGCCGGGCGCGCCGTCGAGCGCGTCGATGCAGACGCCGGAATCGTCGGAGAGCGCCGGCAGGCCGCTGGCTTTGGTCGCAGCGACCGCCTTGATCGCCGCATTCTCCGAGAACATGAACCCGTCCTCGACCGGCTCGGGCAGACCGAGCTCGCCGGCCGAGACGAGCTCGATGCCGTAGGGCGCCAGCAGCTCGCGCATTTCGCGCAGCTTGCCTTGGTTATGGGTCGCGATCACGACCTTGCCGGAGAGGAGGCGGTGGTTCGACATCGGTATCTCTCGTTACCCGCCTCGTCATCCCGGGCTTGACCCGGGATCCATCGAAGGGTGTCGCAACTCTACGATGGATTCCGGATCTGCGCTTCGCTGCGTCCGGAATGACGGTGTTGTTCGATTGCTTGTGCGATCGGCCGGATCAGGCGACCGCCGCCTTCTGCAGCGCGACGAGCTTGCTGACGCCACCTTTGGCCAGCTTGAGCAGCGCGAGCAACTCCTCTTCCGAGAACGGCGCGCCTTCCGCCGTGCCCTGCACCTCGACGAGGCCGCCCGTGCCGGTGATGACGAAATTCGCGTCGGTCTGGGCGCCGGAATCCTCGACATAGTCGAGATCGATCACCGGATTGCCGGCGACGATGCCGCAGGAGATGGCGGCGACATGGTCCTTGAGCGGGTTGGTGCCCTTGAGCAGGCTGCGCCCTTCCATCCATTTCAATGCGTCATGCAGCGCCACCCACGCGCCGGTGATCGAGGCCGTGCGGGTGCCGCCATCGGCCTGCAGCACGTCGCAATCGACAACGATCTGGCGCTCGCCGATCGCGGTGAGGTCGACGACCGCGCGCAGCGAGCGGCCGATCAGGCGTTGAATCTCCTGCGTGCGGCCGGAGGGCTTGCCGGAGGTGACCTCGCGGCGGGTGCGCTCATGAGTGGCGCGCGGCAGCATCGAATACTCGGCGGTGACCCAGCCCTTGCCGGTGCCGCGCAGCCACGGCGGCCCCTTTTCCTCGACGGTCGCGGCGCAGAGCACCTTGGTCTCGCCGAACGTCACCATGCAGGAACCCTCGGCATAGCGAACCACGCCGCGCTCGAGCGTGACCTTGCGCATCTCGTCTGCGGCGCGTTTGGAGGGTCGCATGAAATAATCCTGTCTTGCGGAGAAGTGGCGGCTTGTAGGCGCTCATGCCGCGCTCGGCAAGGCGCCGGCCCTGTTTCACCCCTTGATCCGCGCCTCCTGCATGACGACAATAGGGTTGGAACGACGGTTCGCCCGAACAGGTTCATGAGCGCCCATACGCCCCGCCCCGAGACGATGAGCGGCCTGGTCGAGACCGACCAGCGCTCGCGCGAGATTTTCCGCCAGATCGTCGACGGCTACCTCGCGACCGGGGAGCCGGTCGGCTCGCGCAATATTGCCCGCCTGCTGCCGATGGCGCTGTCGCCCGCGACGGTGCGCAACGTCATGACCGATCTGGAGCTGGCCGGGCTGATCTATGCGCCGCATACTTCCGCCGGGCGCCTGCCCACGGAACGGGGCCTGCGCTTCTTCGTCGACGCGATGATGGAGGTCGGCAACCTCACCTCGGACGAGCGGGCGCGCATCGAGGCGCAGATCCGGGCCGGGGCAGGCCATCGCAATCTCGACCAGACATTGACCGAGGCCTCGGCGCTGCTCTCCGGTCTCTCGCGCGGCGCCGGCGTGGTCGTGACGACCAAGGCCGATCCGCGACTCAAGCACATCGAATTCGTCCGGCTCGATCCGGCCCGCGCGCTCGTCGTCCTCGTCTCGGAGGACGGCGCGGTCGAGAACCGCCTGCTGGCGCTGCCGGTGGGTTTGCCCGCCTCGGCGCTGGTCGAGGCCGCGAACTTCCTCAACGCCCGCATCCTCGGCAAGACGCTGGCGGACCTGCGCGGCGAGATCGCGGGGCAGCGCGCGCTGATGGAGCGCGAGCTCGACGTGCTGACCGCGCGGCTGGTGGAGAGCGGCATCGCGACCCAGTCCGGCCCCGGCAGCGACCGGCATCTGATCGTGCGCGGCCAGGCCAACCTGCTCGAGGACCTCCGGGCGCAGGAGGACCTGGAACGAATCCGCATGCTCTTCGGCGATCTCGAGACGCAGACCGATGTCATCGATCTCCTCACCCGCGCCGAGCAGGGCGACGGGGTGCGCATCTTCATCGGTTCGGAGAACAAGCTGTTCTCGATGTCGGGTTCCTCGATGGTGGCGGCGCCGTTCCGCGATGCCGAGCAGCGCATCGTCGGCGTGGTCGGCATCATCGGCCCGACGCGGCTGAACTACGCCCGTATCGTCCCGATGGTCGACTACACCGCCAAGGTCGTCGGCCGCCTGCTCGACGGCGAGCGCTGAGGCGCCGGGCCATCGCCGTCATCCCGGGCTTGCCCCGGGATCCATCGCCGGGCGCGGCACTCTTCGATGGATTCCGGATCGGCGCGGCTTCGCCGCTTGTCCGGAATGACGACAGGTTTTCACTTGAAGAATTTGGCTTCCGGCGCGGATGCGGCTAGGTGTGCGCGAAAGCGACCCGTTTGCGAACACCCAAGGCCAGATCCATGTCAGACCAGCTTCCCGACCGTCTTTCCGTCAACCCGGACAGCCCCTTCTACAACGCCGACGTGCTGGCGCGTGACATCGGCATCCGCTTCAAGGGCGTCGAGAAGACCAATGTCGAGGAATATTGCGTCTCCGAAGGCTGGGTGAAGGTCGCGGCCGGCGCCGCCAAGGATCGCTTCGGCCGGCCGATGACGATCACGCTCAAGGGCCCGGTCGAGCCTTATATCCGCGGCAACGTCGAGAGCTGAAGCGCGCCATTCCCACCGCCGTCATTCTCGGGCTTGACCCGAGAATCCCAGGCAAGACGAAGCGCTGGAGCCTCCACCGGCAAGAGATGCTCGGGTCAAGCCCGAGCATGACGCCTGTCACTCAAGCGAGGCTCTTGTAGAAAAACGTCGAGCCGCAATCGGCACCATCAGGCATCAGCGCATAGCGCGGGATGGTACCCGCTTCCGTCCAGCCGAGCCGATTGTAGAGCCGCCGCGCCGCGCCGTGCTCGTCCGTATCGAGCACCAGCAGGTCACGGCGCTTCTCGCGCGCGATCGCCTCGGCCCGCTGCATCAGGGCCTCGCCGATGCCCTGCCGACGCGCGCGCGAATGCACCAGCACCTTGGCGATCTCGGCCCGGTGGGGCTGGTTCGGTTTGCCGATCAGGTGAAGTTGCGCCGTGCCGACGAGGCCGTCCGCCGCGCGCGCGCCCAGCAGGACAACCTGCCCGCCCGCGACGCCAGCCGCGACATCGCGCCAGAAGCGCTCATAGTCCGCCGTCGTGTTCCAGTTCATGAAGCCGACCGAGGCTCCGTTGGCGACGCAGTCGCGCAGGATTTCGGACAGCGCCGGAATGGCGGCCTCGGCAGCCCGGGCGTCGAAGACGTCGATGGCGACGGAGAAGCTGACCGCGTTCATGCGATATGTCCCGGAAAACTGCCGCGCCCGGCGGCGAGGATGACGACGTAGCGGACGGGCACGGCGCCCGGATTGCTGTAGATGATGGCGCCGCGCAGATGCATCTGCAGGCAGTCACCCTCGGAAAGCGCGTGGCCGGTCCCCTCGACCGTCAGGTCGAGCCTGCCTTGCAGCACCCAGACCTGCTGGTCGAGTGGAGGGGCACCCGTCGCGTTGTCGAGGCGGACCTCGGCGCCGCCCGGCAACTCGACCTCGACGATCTCGAAGCCCGATCCCGTGCCGCGCGGCGAGACGTTGCGGCGCAGATAGCCGCTCGCCGGATCGCGCCAGACCGGTTGGGCAGCGCGCTGCGCCAACGGCCCGGTTCCCGCTTCCTCCTCCAGCAGCGCCGAGAGCGACAGGCCGAGCCCGGAGCCGAGGCGGACCAGCAGCGCGGCGGTGGGGCTCGATTCGCCGCGCTCGACCCGCGAAATCATCGCCCGGCTGACGCCGCTGCGCTCGGCCAGCACATCGAGCGTCAGGCCATGGCGCTGGCGGGCCGATTTCAGGCGCTGCCCAGGCGCCGGTCGATTTCGGTGTCGCTCTCAAATTCCATATTGAGAGAATAATTCTTAGATAATGGAAATTGCAAGAGACAACGTTCAGGATGTCCGCGCTGAAGCCTCTGCCGTCATCCTGGGCGTGACCTGGGGTCCATCGGAAGGTGCCGGCGATCCACGATGGATCCCGGATCTGTGCTTCGCTCCGCCCGGGATGAGGCCGCGGCTCCAAAGCAAAACAGGCCTCCGGAAGGGTCTCTCGAGAGGCCGGCGCTTGGCGCGGCGCGGCATCACTGCTATGGCGCGCGCATGAGCACCCGCACCATCGACAATATCCGCAACTTCTCGATCGTCGCGCATATCGACCACGGCAAGTCGACGCTGGCCGATCGTCTGATCCAGCAGACCGGCACCGTCGCGGCCCGCGACATGAGCGAGCAGATCCTCGACTCGATGGATATCGAGAAGGAGCGCGGCATCACCATCAAGGCCCAGACGGTGCGGCTCGACTATCGGGCACAGGACGGCAAGGACTACGTCCTGAACCTGATGGACACCCCCGGCCACGTCGATTTCGCCTATGAGGTCTCGCGCTCGCTGGCGGCCTGCGAGGGCTCGCTCCTGGTCGTCGATGCCTCGCAGGGCGTCGAGGCGCAGACGCTCGCCAACGTCTATCAGGCTCTCGACGCCAACCACGAGATCGTCACCGTCCTCAACAAGATCGACCTGCCCGCCGCCGATCCCGAGCGGATCAAGCAGCAGATCGAGGATGTGATCGGGCTCGACGCCTCCGAGGCCGTGCCGATCTCGGCCAAGACCGGCATCAATATCGAGGGCGTGCTCGAAGCCATCGTCACCAAGCTGCCGGCGCCCAAGGGCGATCCCGACGCGCCGCTGAAATGCCTGCTGGTCGATAGCTGGTACGACGCCTATCTCGGCGTCGTCGTGCTCGTGCGCGTCATCGATGGCGTGCTCAAGAAGAACATGACCATCCGGATGATGCGGGCCAACGCCTCCTATGGCGTCGACCGCGTCGGCGTCTTCAAGCCCAAGATGCAGGAGGTCAAGGAACTCGGCCCCGGCGAAGTCGGCTTCTTCACCGCCTCGATCAAGGAGGTCGCCGATACCGCCGTCGGCGACACCATCACGGACGAGAAGCGCCAGACCCCGCAGGCGCTGCCGGGCTTCAAGCCGGTGCAGCCGGTGGTGTTCTGCGGCATCYTCCCGGTCGACGCCGCCGATTTCGAGGTGCTGCGCGCCGCGATGAGCCGGCTGCGGCTGAACGATGCGTCGTTCTCCTACGAGATGGAGACGTCGGCGGCGCTCGGCTTCGGCTTCCGCTGCGGCTTCCTCGGGCTCCTGCATCTGGAAATCATCCAGGAGCGGCTGGAGCGCGAGTTCAACCTCAACCTGATCTCGACCGCGCCTTCGGTGGTCTATCATCTCAAGCTGCGCGACGGCACCACGTTGGAGCTGCACAACCCGGCCGACATGCCGGACGTGATGAAGATCGAATTCATCGAGGAGCCCTGGATCAAGGCGACGATCTTCACGCCCGACGAGTATCTCGGCTCCGTCCTGAAGCTCTGCCAGGACCGCCGCGGTATCCAGACCGACCTGTCCTATGTCGGCTCACGCGCCAAGGTCGTCTACGACCTGCCGCTGAACGAGGTCGTGTTCGATTTCTACGACCGGCTGAAGTCGATCTCGAAGGGCTACGCCTCCTTCGACTACGCCATCACAGATTATCGCGAGGGCGACCTCGTGCGCATGTCGATCCTGGTCAATGCCGAGCCGGTCGATGCGCTCTCGATGCTGGTCCATCGCTCGCGCGCCGACGCTCGCGGCCGCGCCATGTGCGAGAAGCTCAAGGAGCTGATCCCGCCGCACATGTTCCAGATTCCGGTCCAGGCGGCTATTGGCGGCAAGATCATCGCCCGCGAGACCATCCGCGCGCTGCGCAAGGATGTGACCGCCAAGTGCTATGGCGGCGACGCCACCCGCAAGCGCAAGCTTCTGGAGAAGCAGAAGGAAGGCAAGAAGAAGATGCGGCAGTTCGGCAAGGTCGAAATCCCGCAGGAAGCCTTCATCGCCGCCCTCAAGATGGACGACTGAGCGGCTCCGGCCGCTCGCGAGCACCCGGCATTTCCGGAAGGGCGCCGTCATCCCGGACAAGCCGCGAAGCGGCGCCGATCCGGGATCCATCGAAAGGCACTTGCACTCTGTGATGGATCCCGGGGCAAGCCCGGGATGACGGTGCGGTTTCGACGAGAAATGACGTGTTAGATCGCCTCGGCACCGAGCTTCGCCTGCCAATGGGCGAGGCGCTCCTTCAGCACGCGATCCCGAACATAGACGATATCCTCGTCCTCCAGCCTGTCGAGCGCCTCGAACCGGAAGGCGTCCGGACCATGCGCGTTCCAAGCCGCCTGCAAGGAGCGCTGGCGATGGCTGCCATGGCGCAATGTGAAGCGCAGGCGGTTCTCGATCTTCGCGAGATCGGGTGCGCGGCCGACCCAGATCAGCCCGGCCGCCTCGCAGCGGAAGGCGAAGATGCCTGCCACCGTCTTCCGTTCCTTGTAGGCGGCTGTCGCCGCTCTCCTGTCCGCCATCTGCATCGGTTCAACCCATCCTGTCTGATGGGCGTTCAATAATACCCGGATTTTATTAACGCAACATTTTATCCGGGTATTTTACGCCGCGACTGCTTTTCGAATGAACAATCGCGCCGTCGGCGCGTTGTTTCCATGAATCCACACTCGCATGAGGACGTCCCGATGGACTGGAATCGCGTCGAAGGAAACTGGAAGCAGGTCAAGGGCAAGGTCAAGGAACAGTGGGGCAAGTGACCGATGACGATCTCGACGTCATCGCCGGCAAGCGCGACCAGCTCGAAGGCAAGATTCAGGAGCGTTACGGCCTCGCGAAGGACAAGGCGCGCACCGATATCGATGATTGGTACGGCCGCCAGACCTGGCAGTGATCGCGGCGGCCGCTGATCGGCCATCCGTAAGTCCAAGACGAAGCCCGGCGCATGCGTGCCGGGCTTTTTGCGTGGGACGGCGGCCTTGATCGCGGCCGGCAACCAGCCGAAGGTTGCGGGTGATCGAAGCGGGATGCCTGATGTTCGACGATCTCTCAGGGAAGCGCGCCCTTGTCACGGGCGCATCGGGCGGTCTGGGGCTGCATTTCGCGAAGCTGCTCGCGCGCCATGGCGCCGACGTCACCTTGGCGGCGCGACGTCCGGCCGCATTGGACGCTGCCTGCGCTGAGATCGCGGCCCGCGGCGGCAAGGCCAGCGGTTTGTCGCTCGATGTCGTCGATTCCGCTTCGATCAACGAAGCGCTTGCCGGCAGGTCTTTCGATATCCTGATCAACAATGCCGGCATCAGCGGCGCCGGGCGAGCGGCCGACCTCGGCGAAGCCGATTGGGACGCGGTGATCGACACCAATCTGAAGGGCGTCTTCCTCGTCGCACAGGCCGTCGCGCGGGGCATGCGCGAAACGGACCGAGGTGGCACCATCGTCAACATCGCCTCGATCCTCGGCCATCGCGTCGCCGGCGGGGTCAGCGCCTATGCCGCGTCGAAGGCCGGTGTGATCCAGCTCACCAAGGCGCTCGCGCTCGAATGGGCGCGCGACGGCATCCGCGTCAATGCGCTGTGTCCCGGCTATATCGAGACCGATATCAACCGCGATTTCTTCGCCAGCGAAGCCGGCCAGCAGCTCGTCAAGCGCATCCCGCAGCGCCGCCTCGGCCGGCCGGAGGAACTCGACGGCGCGCTTTTGCTGCTCGCCTCGGCCGCCGGAAGCTACATCACCGGCTCGACCATCGAGGTCGATGGCGGCCATCTCGTCTCGTCCCTGTGAGCGAACCATGAACTTCGAGATCACGCCCCGGATCGAAGATTATCGCGCGCGCATCGCCGCGTTCGTCGCGCGCGAAATCATCCCGCTCGAAGCGGACCAGGCGTCCTATGATCCGCATGGCAACATCGCGCTGCCATTGCTGGAGACGCTTCGCGCCAAGGCGCGTGCCGAAGGCCTCTGGTGCCTGCAGCTCAAGCCGGAGACGGGCGGAGCCGGGCTCGGCAAGATCGGCATGGCCGTCTGTTACGAGGAGATGAACCGCTCGATCTTCGGCCCCGTCGTCTTCAATTCAGCCGCGCCCGACGATGGCAACATGATGATGCTGGAAGCGCTCGGCACGCCCTATCAGAAGGAGCGCTGGCTCAAGCCGATCGTCGAGGGCCGGGTTCGTTCCGCCTTCGCCATGACCGAGCCGCATCCGGGCGGCGGTTCCGATCCCTCGATGATCCTGACCAAGGCCGAGCGGCGCGGCGACCGCTACGTCGTCAGCGGCCGCAAATGGTTCATCACCGGCGCGGAGGAGGCCAAGCACTTCACCCTCGTTGCCCGCACCTCCGACGATCCGCGCAACGGGCTCACCGCCTTCCTTTTCCATGCCGACCAGCCGGGCTGGCGCATCCTGCGCCGCATCGAGATCATGGGGCCCGAAGAGCATGGCGGCCATTGCGAGATCGAGTTCGACGGGCTCGAAATCCCCACCGAGGATGTGCTCGCCGGCGAGGGCAAGGGCATGAAGGTGACGCAGGTGCGGCTCGGCCCGGCCCGCCTGACCCATTGCATGCGCTGGCTCGGCCTCTCCAAGCGCTGCATCGAGATCGCGCAGGCCTATGCCGCCGAGCGCTACGGCTTCGGCCAACGCCTCGCCGACCGCGAGAGCATCCAGCTCAAGCTCGGCGACCTCGCCATGCGCATCGAGATCGGCCGCATGCTGGTGATGAAGGCGGCCTGGGAGCTTGAGCGCGGCGGCTTCGCCCGCAAGGAGGTCTCGATGGCCAAGGTCCAGGTCGCCAATGTCCTGCACGACGCGGCCGATGTCGCGATCCAGATCAACGGTGCACGCGGCTATTCCAAGGACACTGTGCTCGAATGGATCTACCGCTATGCCCGGCAGGCGCGGCTGGTCGACGGCGCCGACGAGGTCCACAAGATGGTGCTGAACCGCTTCCTGACCGAGGAGGGCCGCGATTTCTGGCGCTGGCCCGTCGCCGGGCAGGTGCAGGACTAAGTCCCGGCGATGGCGGGACATGGTGGCGAGGCCGCGAGCGGCAACCTGGATTTCGATCCTGCCGCGTTGGCAGGGTTCCTCCACGAGCGCTTCGGCACAGAGGAACTCGCCATCGAGCGCATCGGCGGCGGCCAGTCGAACCCGACCTATTTCGTCGATCATGGCGAGCGCCGCCTCGTGCTGCGCAAGCAGCCGGCCGGGCCGATCCTGCGCGGCGCGCATGCCATCGACCGGGAATATCGCGTTCTCGAAGCGCTGGGACCGACGAATGTCCCGGTGCCCCGCGCCGTGCTCTTTCACGCCGATCCCGAGCCGCTTGGCACGCCCTTCTACCTGATGGAGCGGTTGGAAGGCCGCGTCTTCCACGACTGTGCGCTGCCGGGATTGGAGCCGGCCGAGCGGCGCGGCATCTATCTCGGCATGGCCGGGGCGCTGGCGAAGCTCCATGCCGTCAGCCCGGATGCGGTCGGGCTTGGCGACTATGGCCGCCCCGGCAACTACTTCGAGCGCCAGATCGCCCGCTGGACCAGGCAGCTGCGCGAGTCGCCGGGCGAACGGATCGCGGAGCTGGAGACTGTCGCGGACTGGCTGCCGGCACATCTGCCCCCCGATGACGGCCAGGTCTCCATCGCCCATGGCGATTACAGGCTCGGCAATCTGCTGTTCCACCCGACGAGGCCCGAGGTGATCGGCATTCTCGACTGGGAACTCTCGACGCTCGGCCATCCGCTCGCCGATCTCGGCTATTGCGCCATGCCCTGGCATACCGCCCCGGACGAGTATGGCGGCATCCTCGGGCTCGACGGCGCCGCGCTCGGCATCCCCACCGAGGCCGAATTCCTCAGGCATTATTATGCGCATGCCGTGCCGACGGCTCCCTTGCTGCGCTTCCACCTCGTCTTCGCGCTGTTCCGTTTCGCCGTGATCTTCGTCGGCATCGCCGATCGTGTGCGGGCCGGATCGGCAGCAGGGACGAATGCTGCCGCATTGGCGCCGCTGGCACAGGGCTTCGCGCGGCGTGCCTTGGAGGCCGTGGAAGGGCAGGGCGTCTTTCTCGGGCGAAGCGAAGCGTAGACCCGGGAATCTCAGGCCAGAGCGGGCAAGTTTAAGAAACGGGCGGATCGAGCCCGCCTATGATGGCGCGTTCAAATCGCGTCGGTGGCGAGGCGGGGGCTCGTGTTACTCGCGCTCTCATCCTTCAGCGCCACGCCGGAAAGCCCGCGCGCAAAGGCCGCCTCGACCAGCCAGGCCACGCGCGCCGCGGCCTCGGACGGTGCCAGGCCCGCGCCATGGATATTGGAGACGCAGTTGCGCTCGCCGTCGTTGCGGCCCGGGCGCGGCGCGTGGGTGACATAGACCCCGAGGCTGTCGGGGCAGGAGAGTCCTGGCCGCTCGCCGATCAGCAGCAATGTCAGGCGCGCGCCGAGGAGTGCGCCGATCTCGTCGCCGATCGCGACCCTGCCTTGCGCGACGATAACGGCCGGCGACAGCGACCAGCCAAGCCGCCGCGCGAGAGGCAGGAAAGCTGCCACGAAGTTGACCGCGTGGGCCTGGACCGCGCTCGCCGAAAGACCATCGGCGATGACGAGCGCGATATCGCAGCCCGTGCCGGCGCGGCTTTCCAAAAGGGCCCGGCTTTCGGAAATAAGGCTGCGGCCGAGATCGGGCCGCAGCAGGTAGGAGGCACGCCCGGCCGCGCGGCTCGCCACCTGAAGGCTATCGAGCCCGGGCGTTGCCAGATTGGCCGCAAGTTTTCCGACATCGAGCTCTGCGTGGACGGCATCGCGCGCCTGTGCATGCGCAAGCGCGAAGCGCAGCGTCTCGCGCGTGCCGAGCCCCGAGCCGGCACGGCCGATGCCGATGCGCGCCGGCGTCAGTGCCGACAGCCTTGGCCAGGGATCGGGCACGCTCACGCCACCAGCTCCGCCAGCGAGGTAATCAGGCGCGGCGCGCCGGCCTGGGGCCGGAGGCGGCCATCGGTTCCGGTCAGGCCCTGCTCCTGCAGCCAGCGCTCGAATTCGGGCGCGCGCTTCAGCCCGAGCAGGTCGCGGATGTAGAGCTGATCGTGGAAGGAGGTCGACTGATAGTTCAGCATCACGTCGTCGGCGCCGGGCACGCCCATGACATAGGTGACGCCGGCGGCACCGAGCAGCGTCAGCAGCGCGTCCATGTCGTCCTGATCCGCTTCGGCGTGATTGGTGTAGCAGACGTCGCAACCCAGCGGCAGGCCCATCAGCTTGCCGCAGAAATGGTCTTCCAGCCCGGCGCGGGTGATCTGCTTGCCGTCATAGAGGTATTCCGGGCCGATGAAGCCGACGACAGTGTTGACCAGCAGCGGATCGAAGGCCCGGCAGACGGCATAGGCGCGCGCCTCCAGAGTCTGCTGGTCGACACCGTGATGTGCCTCCGCCGAGAGCGCCGAGCCCTGCCCCGTCTCGAAATACATCACGTTCTGTCCCAGCGTGCCGCGCTTGAGCGAGAGCCCGGCCTCGTAACCTTCGCGCAGCACCGCGAGATCGATGCCGAAGGAGCGGTTGGCGGCCTGCGTGCCGGCGACGGACTGGAAGACGAGATCGACCGGTGCGCCGCGCCCGATCAGCTCGATCGAGGAGGTGACATGGGTGAGCACGCAGCCCTGCGTCGGGATCTCGTAGCGTTGGATCACCTCGTCGAGCAGCTTGAGCAGGTCCGACAATACGCCCAGATTGTCCGACACCGGATTGATGCCGATGACGGCATCGCCGCAGCCATAGGACAGCCCGTCGATGATCGATGCAGCGATGCCGCGCGGGTCGTCGGCAGGGTGGTTCGGCTGCAGGCGCACGGCCATGGTGCCGGGCAGGCCGATCGTATTGCGGAAGCGGGTCACCACCCGGCATTTCCGCGCCACCGCGATGAGATCCTGCAGGCGCATGATCTTGGAGACGGCGGCCGCCATCTCCGGCGTGATACCCGGCGCCAGCCTCGTCAGCGCCTCGGTCGAGGCCTCGTCCGAGAGCAGCCAGTCGCGAAAGCCTCCGACCGTCAGGCTGGCGACGGGCGCGAAGGCTGCGGCATCATGGCTGTCGACGATCAGGCGGGTGACCTCGTCGGTCTCGTAGGGGACCAGCGCCTGCGACAGGAAGGTCGTGAGCGGCAGGTCGGCGAGGGCCATGCGGGCGGCCACGGCCTCTTCAGCAGATCGAGCCGCCAGCCCCGCGAGCTGGTCGCCGGAGCGCAGCGGCGTCGCCTTCGCCATGAGATCGCGCAGGTCGTCGAAGACATAGCTTCGCGAACCGATGACATGGCGATAGGCCATGCGCTTCACCTCTCTGCTGCCGGCGGGGCTGGTCGGCGTCCCCGCGCGATCGATCGCCCGATCTTCAGCATGAATCGTGCCGGCGGGCAAAAGCTGGGGGTTGGCCTGCTCCGCAACGGGATCGCGCCTCCGGGCAGCCTGACGAGCGATCCAAGGCCGGCGGCGAGACGATGCGTCGGGAGATTTCAGGAAATCACCAGTATTCACTAATTTAGAATGATTAAAAACAGAGCGATTTGCTTTGATGGACCCCGCAAGACTGTGTAAGCGCGGGGGAGTTCTCAATAAGGACGGTTGTCATGTTTGTTCTGCCCCGGCTGACCCGCCTGCTCTCGGTTGCCGCACTCGCTATTGCCGCCTTGTCAACTTCGGCGCGGGCCGAGACGATCGAGGTCACCGATCTCGCCGGGCGCGTCGTCAACGTCACGCGCGATCCATCGAAGATCGTGCTCAGCGAAGGCCGCCAGCTCTACACGCTGGCGATGCTGGACCGCGAGGATCCGTTCAAGCGCGTCGTCGGCTGGGGCAACGACCTGATCCAGAACGATCCGGGCGCCTGGGCGAAATATCTGGCGAAGTTCCCGAAGGCCAAGGACGTCGCCGATATGGGCAACCCTTTTGCGGCCGATGTCAGCATGGAGAAGATCGCCTCGCTCGGCACCGAGGTCTACATCCTCGACCTCTCCAACTACTTCAAGGCGCAGGAGACCGGCCTGCTCGGCAAGCTCGAGAAGGCTGGCATCGCCACGGTCTTCGTCGATTTCCGCCAGGATCCGACACAGAACGTGCTGCCGAGCGTGCAGTTGCTGGGCCGCGTGCTCGGCCGCGAGAAGGAGGCGAACGCCTTCGCCGACTACTACATGCAGCAGACCCGGCGCATCTATGCCCGCGTCGGCTCTATTCCCGACAAGAAGAAGCCGATGGTCTTCGTCGAGCGCGCGGCCGGCCTGCTGCCTTGCTGCGCCACCTTCGGCCCCTTCAATTTCGGCCGCTTCATCGAGGAGGCCGGTGGACGCAACTGGGGCAGCCAGTTCTTCTCGGCCTTCCAGGCCGAGGCTGCGCAGGAGAAGGTGCTCTCCGACAATCCCGACGTCTATTTCCTGACCGGCGCCAACTGGTACGGCAGCAATCCCGGCAGCACTGCCGTCAGCCTCGGCTACGACGCCACGCCTGAGAAGGTCCAGAAGGAGATGTCGGCGCTGATGCAGCGGCCCGGCTTCCAGCAGCTCAAGGCGGTGCAGGGCAAGAAGGTGATGGCCTTCTACCACCAGTTCTACGACGCGCCGTATTACTTCGTCGCCGAACTCGCCATGGCCAAAGAACTCTACCCGGACCTGTTCAAGGATCTCGATCCGGAGGTGGTGTTCAAGGAATTCCACGAGAAGTTCCTGCCGATCGCCTATTCCGGCGTGTTCTGGGCGAAGCTCCAGTGATCCCGGCCTGAGGCGATGACGGCTGTCCTGCCCGTGCCGGCGACCGCGACTGCGGACTATCGCAAGCGCAATACGAAGCGCCTGAGGCTCGTGCTTCTCGGCGTTGTCGCGCTCGTCCTCGCGGTGGCGCTCGATGTCTCGATCGGGCCGGGCAATCTGCCGCTCGCCGATGTACTGCGCACGCTGGCCGATCCGCAATCGGCCACGCCGCGGCTGTCCGTCATCGTCTGGGATCTGCGCCTGCCGATCGCGCTGATGGCGCTCGCCGTCGGCGCGATGCTCGGCCTGAGCGGGGCGGGCATGCAGACCATCCTCGCCAATCCGCTGGCCGACCCCTTCACGCTCGGTGTCTCGGCGGCCGCGACGGTCGGCGCCTCCGTCGCGATCGTCTTCGGCTGGAGCGTCATCCCCGGCGCCGGAGCGTTCATCGTCACGGCCAACGCCTTCGTCTTCGCGCTTGCCGCCTCGCTCGTCCTGTTCCTCATGACCAAGCTGCGCGGCGTCAGCGCCGAGACGATGATCCTCGTCGGCATCGCCCTGCTCTTCACCTGCAACGCCTTCACGGCGCTGCTGCAGTATCGCTCCAACGAGGTGCAGCTCACCCAGATCGTGTTCTGGACGCTGGGCAGCCTCGCCCGCGCCACCTGGACCAAGGTCGGCGTCGCCGCCGTGCTGATCGGGCTGGCCCTGCCGTTCTTCCTGATGCGTGGCTGGGCGCTCACCGCGCTCCGGCTCGGCGACGAGCGCGCGGAAAGCCTCGGCGTCCGCGTCGATCGCCTGCGATTGGAAATCCTGATCGCGACGTCGCTGCTGGCCGCGGTCTCGGTCTCCTTCGTCGGCGGCATCGGCTTCATCGGGCTCGTCGGCCCGCATATCGCGCGGCTTTTGGTCGGCGAGGACCAGCGCTTCTTCCTGCCCGTGGCGACGATCGCGAGCGCGGTGCTGCTCTCGCTGGCTTCCACCGTCTCGAAGGTGATTACGCCGGGGGTGATCTATCCGATCGGCATCATCACGGCGCTGATCGGCGTGCCGTTCTTCATCAGCCTGGTCATGTCGATCCGCAACAAGGCAGCCTGACGATGGCGCTCGCGATCCGCGATCTCGATTTCCGTTACGGTTCGACGCCGGTCCTGCGAGGGCTCGGCACCGGCGACCTGCCGCGCGGCGAACTGACGGCGCTCGTCGGCCCGAACGGCTCCGGCAAGTCGACGATGTTCCGCTGTGCTGCCGGCCTGCTGCGGCCGCAAGCCGGCCATGTCAGCCTCGACGGCCATGACCTGGCGGGGTTCTCGCTGCGAGAGCGGGCGCGCAAGGTGTTCTACCTGTCGCAGGATACCGAGGCACGCGTCGTGCTCTCGGTCTTCGACATCATCCTGCTCGCCCGCAAGAGCCTGCATCGCGGCTTCGCGCTCGCGGCTTCGGCCGACGACACACGCGCCGTCGAGGCGGTGATCGAGGAGCTCGGCCTCGGCCCCTTCGCCTCGCGCGATATCGCGACGCTCTCGGGCGGCCAGCGCCAGCTTGCGGCGATCGGCCAGGCGCTGGTGCGAGAGCCCGACGTGCTGCTGCTCGACGAGCCGACCAGCGCGCTGGACGTCCGCCGCCAGCTCGACGTCATGGCGACGATCCGCGACGCGACGCGCCGGCGCGGCATCGTCACCGTCGTGGCGATCCATGATCTGTCGCTCGCGGCCCGCTTCGCCGATCGTGTGCTGGTCATGAATGCCGGTCGGATCGCCCAGGCCGGTCAGCCTGAAAAGGTGCTTGCGCATCCGGCCGTTGCGGAGACATATGCGGTCGGCGTTCACCTTGAGCGCTCGGCCCGGGGCACCCTGCTGGTCGAGCCCTATATCCACGGTCAGTGAGCCATGTCCGCTCCCGCATCGCACGACAACTTCACCCTGAAGGAAGAGATCCGCGCCTATTGGTCGGTTCGCGCCGAGAGTTTCGATCTCTCCTTCGGCCATGCGATCAAGTCTGACCGGGAGCTCAAGGCGTTCCAGCGCCTGATCGGCGACTCCTTCGGCCCCGAGCCGCTGGACGTGCTCGACCTCGCCTGCGGCACCGGCGAGATCACGCGCGCGCTACTGTCGCTGGGCCACCGCGTCACGGCGCTCGACTTTTCCGAGGCGATGCTCGAACGCGCCCGCGCCAAGCATGGCAAGAACGCCCGCTTCCGGCTCGGCGACGCCGAGCATCTGCTCGACGAGGATGCGAGCTATGACGCGGCGATCACCCGCCATCTCGTCTGGACGCTGACCGACCCGGAGGCCGCCTTCGCCGAGTGGTTCCGTGTGTTGCGGCCCGGTGGCCGCCTCCTCGTCATCGATGGCGACTGGATCAACCGCAGCCGCTGGCAGGCGCTGGTCAACCGCTTCGGCAACTGGCTGCGCGACAAGCGCGGCGCGGCCGTCCACCAGATCGATGCCGACACCCATGCCTCGATCGCCCAGCGCTTCTATTTCAAGGACGGGCTGAGCCGGCAGCGTCTCGAGGACATGCTGAAGGCGGCTGGCTTCGTCGATATCGTGCCGGCCGACTACATTCAGGTCGTGCGTGAGCAGCAGCGCGCCGCGCCGCTGCATGATGCGATCCGGCTGTCATCCTCGACCCGTTTCGCCCTCCTCGCCCGGAAGCCCTCGGCATGACCGCGAAGCCGGACTGGGACGCCTCGCAATATCTGCGCTTCGAGGACGAGCGCACGCGTCCGCCTGCCGATCTCCTTGCCCGCGTGCCGCTGAGCGAGCCGAAGCGCTGCATCGATCTCGGCTGCGGCCCCGGCAACAGCACAGAGCTGGTCGCGGCGCGCTTCCCGCATGCCGTGACGGAGGGGCTCGATTCCTCGCCGGACATGCTGGAGAAGGCGCGCGAGCGCCTACCGGACCTGTCCTTCGTGCCGGGCGATGTCGCGACCTGGTCTGACGCCGCCGGCTACGACCTGATCTTCGCCAATGCCGTCCTGCAATGGCTGCCTGATCACGAGGCGCTGTTCCCGCGGCTCGCGCGCTCGCTGGCACCGGGCGGCTGCCTCGCCGTGCAGATGCCGAACAATCTCATGGAGCCTTCGCATGTCGCGATGCGGGAGGTCGCCGCTGAAGCGCCGTGGGCCGAGAAGCTCGCCACCGCCAAGGCGGAGCGGTCGGCGATCGGCTCCTTCGGCGATTACCGGCGCTGGCTCGCAGCCGCCGGCTGCCGGGTCGATATCTGGCAGACCACCTATGTGCACGCGCTGGCCGGAATCGAGGCCATCGCCGAATGGTTCAAGTCGACCGGGCTGAAGCCCTATCTCGACCGTTTGACGCCGGCGGAGCGCGAGATCTTCATCGAGCGCTATCTGGAGCATATCGCCCCCGGCTATCCGGTCGAGAGCGACGGGAAGGTGCTGCTGCGCTTCCCGCGCCTGTTCATCGTCGCCCTTCGCGAAGGCTGACCGCGGCCAGGCTCAGGCCTTGGCTGCCTCCGCCTTCTTGGCGGCGACATGTTCCTCGTCGGTCGCGCCGTTGCGCCAATAGCTGACGACGAGATGCTGGTCGCGCTCCGGCCGCAGCTTGCCGCGCGCCGCCGCCCGGATCTCCCGGAAACCGCCGTGCTCCATCGCGGCCCAGAGATAGGTGGCCGGCCCTTCCGCCGGCCAGTCGAGCGCCGCGAAAGCCTCCTGCAATAGCGGCAGGCTGCCGGGTGCAGCGTCGCCGCGATGCAACCAGGTCACGGCAATGCCCGCCGGATGGCGCAGCGGCTGCTCCTCGCCGGCATTGGCGACTTCGAAGAAGGCTTGCCCCATCGCCTCGGCGGGCAGGTTCTCCAGCATGCGCGCCGCCGCCGGAAGCCCTGTCTCGTCGGCAAGGAAGACGTAGCGCTCGGCGGTCTTGAGGCCGCGCCCGCCGGGCCCGCCCATCCCGACCAGATCGCCCGTCTTGGCCCGCATGGCGAAGGCCGAACCGGGACCGGCATCCTCGTGCAGGACGAAGTCGACCGCCAGCGTGCCGGCTGCCGGGTCGATCTCGCGGATCGTGTACTTCCGGACGATCGGGCGTGCTTGTGTGGACGGCTGCATAAGGAGACCGTCATCGCCGACCATGGGCCAGCTCGGCGCCGTCACGCCCTCGGGCGGGATGAACAGGCGCACATGCAGCGCATCGATCTTGTCGAAGCGGGCGAGATTCTCGCCGCGGAGGCGGATGCGGCGCATATGCGGCGTGATCGTCTCGACGTCGGTCACGGTCAGCACCCGGAAATCGGCCGGCAGCGCCGGACCCGTGCCGTCTCCTACCCAGCGCATTTCCGGCGCGTCGCCCTTCGGGGCGAATTCGATGACATGGCTGGCGATCGCGCGCTTCATCTCCTGCAGCGCCGCCACATCCGGTGCCTCGACCGTGACGTCGAGCGCAGCGGCCGAGAGGCCGATGCGCGCCCGGCTGGCATCGAGCAGGATCACCGTCGCGCCCTCCTGTTCGCTGATCACGGCCTCATGCTCGACGAGATGCGCGCAGAGCGGCCTCAGGACGCTTTCCGGATCGGCCAATGCGATCCGGGTCGAAGTAGCCAGCATGATGATCTCCGTCAGGGTTTGCCGGCTGCCGGGGCAGCGATCCACAGCGTCCCGTCGAGCGGGATGGCCGAGAAGCGTGCGCCCTCCGCAAGCGTAGCGGCCGGGTCGATGTCGCGAAAACGCTCGGGATGGAGCCATTTCGCCAGCGCCTCGATGGCGACGACATGCAGCGGCGTGTCGTTGAAGAGATGCCAGAAGCCGAAGGCGCGCCGCTTCTCGATAGCCGTGAGCGTCGACAGAGATGGTGTCGCGAGCAGCTTGGCGAAGCTCGCTTTCGCATCGGCTTCGCCAATGCCGAGGCCGAGCACCAGCCCGCCGAGCTTCGCCAGATGTGTGCCGCCGGTCGCGACATAGACGTCGGGGTCGGCGCTGATGAGCTGCTCCAGCCCGATCTGCCCGGTTGCGCCCGGCAGCATCGCGGCGGCGATGTTGCGGCCGCCCGCGGCATGGACGAATTCGTTGAAGGTGCCCTGGCCGGCCGTCATGCAGCAATCGTAGCCGCCGGCATGGGCGTGGATGAAGACGGAGGGCCGGGTTGTGCCTGCAACGCGGCTCGCGACGCGCTGCATCCGCTCCTCGTAGAACGCGATCAGCTTGTCCGCCTGTTCCTCGCGGCTGATGAGCCGTCCGAGCGCCCGCAGGCTCGGCACGGTGTCGCGCAGCGGCTCCAGGAAGAAGTCGACGACCACGACCGGAATGCCCGCGCCCTCCAGCTTCTCGACGAGATCGCCCGGACCGCGGCGGGTGCCGGCGAGCGAGCGGCTGAGTACGACGAGATCCGGCCCGAGCGCGATCGCCCGCTCCAGCGAGAAACCGTTCGCCGTTCCCCCGTCTCCGACGATGGGAAGCGCGTCGATCGCCGGAAACCGCGCCCGGTAGCGGGCGAGCGCATCTGCGTTCTGGCGTTCGAGATCGTTGCCCCAGCCGGCGAGAAGGCTGACCGGATCGGGGTGGAGCAGGCCGAGCGCATTGAGCTGCCGGCCTTGCGCCAGCACGATGCGCCTTGCCGGCGCAGCCAGCCTGACGGTGCGGCCGAGCACATCGGTCGCCGTGACCGGTTCGCTCGCCCTTGCGGACAGAACCGGCAGGGCCAGAGCGGCCAGAAGCAGTGCTCGCCTGTCGATCGTCATGCGGCTGTGACCTTGCCCTGTGCCGTCCCGGTCAACGCGAAGGCCACGGCCCGCGACAGCATCGCCGGGATCACCGAGACGTGGTTCTCGCCCGGGAATTCCACGAACTCGCAGGCCACCCGCCCGGAGGCTCTGAGGCGCTCGGCCATCTCCGCGGCGTTGTCGCGCATGCGGGCTCGCGCCAGTCGCTCGGCTCGCTGCGCGCCCACGGCGAGCCCCGGCCCTTGCTCCAGACCGCCTACTGTCATCAAGAGCCGTCCGGCGCGGGGCGTGTCGAAGCGGAAGGCCTCCTCGCTCGCCAGGATCGCGCGATCCTGCCACCAGATCGACGGGCTGCCGGCGACATGGGCTTCGAAGAGACCGGGCCTGTTGAAGCAGGCATGGAGCGCGAACAGCCCGCCATAGGAATGGCCGACCAGCGTGCGCCGGGCCCGGTCGAGCGGGGCGAGGCGCTCGACGAGGGGAAGGATTTCGCCCGCAATCATGTCGAGGAACCGGTCGGCGCCATCAGGCACGGGCAGCAGGTCGCGCTGGCGGCGCTCCGCATCGAAGGGCTGCCCGCCGGGATAGCCGATGCCGATGATCACGGCGGGGCTCACCCCCGTCGCTTCCGGCCTCAGCGCCTGCAGGTTTGCGGCGGCCAGGGCCGTCGCGAACAGAGCATGGCCGTCGACAAGTACCATCGCCGGAAAGCCGGTCGGCGGGGCGGGGCCGGCAGGTATCGAGATCAGCAGCCGATAGCGCGATCCGTCCGGGGCCTCGAAGTCACGCTGCCAAGCCTGCGGCAGCATGACCGGCTGAAGCTCCGCATCTGATCCGTTCGGCTGCTGCACGCTCGACCTCACCAGCGATAGGACAGCGTCGCCAGGACGGTGCGGCGCAGGCCGAAGGAGCACTGCACGGCGGCGTAGCAGCCGGCGATGTACTCCTTGTCGAAGAGGTTCTGGGCGTTCACCTGCAGCTTCCAGGCCTTCATCGACGGGTTCAAGGCGCCGAAATCATAGCTGATCATCGCATCGAACAGCGTGTAGTCGGGGGTGAAGAAGGTGTTGCCGGGATCACCGGCGCCTTCGCCGACATAGCGCACGCCGCCGCCGAAGCCGAGGCCGGCCAGAGGCCCGGTCTTGAAGTTGTAGAGCGCCCAGAGCGAGGCCATGTGGCGCGGCACCACCGTCGGGCGCTTGCCCAGGTCGACGCCGTTGCTCCTGGTCACCTCGGCATCGGTATAGGCATAGGCGGCCACGAGGTCGAAATTGTCGAACAGCGTGGCGCGTGCCTCGACCTCGACGCCGCGGGCGCGAACCTCGCCGGTCTGGATCTGGAAGCCGACATTGTTCGGGTCGGTGGTGGCGACGTTGGTCTGGGTGAGCTGATAGACCGCGGCCTGGAAGGAGGCGTTCCAGCCGGTGGGCTCGTATTTGAAGCCGGCCTCGTACTGCTCGCCTTCGGTCGGCTTGAAGGCCTGGCCGCCGAAGGTGGTGCCGGCCACCGGCTCGAAGGAGGTCGAATAGCTCGCATAGGGCGCGAAGCCATTGTCGAAATTATACATCAGCGCGACGCGGCCGGTGCGGGCCGTATCGTCCTGCTTCGTCAGGACGCCCGTGTTGACGGCGCGGGTGCGCGCTTCGGCCCGGTCGAACCGGCCGCCGACCAGCAGGGAGAGCCGGTCGAGCTTGATCTGGTCCTGAAGGTAGACGCCGTACTGCTCGGTCGTCTGCTTGGTCAGCGGCGTGGCCGGCAGCGCGAAGGGCACGCGTCCGTAGACCGGGTTGGTGAAGTCGAGCGTCTGCACGGTGCCGCCCGCTCCGGTGCGGGCCGAGCCGTCCATCCAGTAGCCGTCGACGCCGAAGAGCAGCTTGTGGGTCAGCGGTCCCGTGCGGAAATCGGCCTGGAGCTGGTTGTCGATGCCGGCGGTCCGGGCATTCTCGTTCGACACGGTGACACGGCGGTTCAGCGTCTTCTGGTCGGCGGCGATGCTCGCGACCGCGACGGTCCGGAACCGCGATTCGAGGTCGGAGAGCCGGACATTCTGGCGGAAGGTGAAGACGTCGTTGAAGCGGTGCTCGAACTCGTAGCCGGCGTTGAGCTGGTTGCGGCTATAGCCCTCGAAACGCGGCTCACCCGGGAAGAACTCGCTGCGGATGCGGCCGGCGCGGCTCGGCAGCACGGTGCCGACGGCCGGGATGAAGCCGTAGAACCCGGTTTCGGGGTCGCGCTGGAACGAGGTCAGCAGCGTGAAGGAGGTCGCCCCGTTCGGCCGGTAGGTCAGCGAGGGCGCGATGAAGATGCGTTCCTCGCGAGTGTAGTCGACCTGGGTGTCGGCGGCGCGGCCCAAGCCGACGACGCGATAGGTCCAGGTCTTGTCGGGGGTGACGGGGCCGCCGAAATCGAAGGCCATCTGCGCCCGTTCATAGCTGCCGAACTGGAGTTGGACCTCGCCATGGGCCTCCTCCTTCGGCTTCTTGCTGACCATGTTGACGATGCCGCCGGGCTTGACCTGCCCGAAGACCACCGAGGAAGGCCCGCGCAGAACCTCGACCCGCTCCAGCCCCCAGGGCTCGTAGGCCGGCACGAGGAAGTTGACGCCGCGCTGGTAGCGCAGCCCGTCGAGATTGTTGATGAAGCCGGCGCCACCGCCGCTGCCGCCGAAGCCGCGGATGAAGGCGCTGTCGTAGCGACCCGAGGACAGGCGGGTCTCGGCGAGCACGCTGGCGGTGTAGCGCAGGGCCTGGCCGACGCTCTGCGCGCTCTGGTCGTCCATCTGCTGGCGCGTGACCACGGTGACGGACTGCGGGGTCTCGATCAGCGGCGTATCGGTCTTGGTGGCGGTGTCGCTGCGCCGGGCGACATAGCCGTTCACCGGGCCGCCGGCCTGCTCGCCCTGAACCTGGATGGTGTCGAGGCTGATTGCGTTGCCGTTCTGTGTCGGCGCGCCGCTCTGCCCGAAGGCTGCGCCCGACCAGCCGGCGACGATGGCCGCCACTGCGACGCCGGCCCGTCTCGCCGCGCGATTGCCGATGATGATCCCGGTCATGCCCATATTCCTGCCCCGGGCGCCAGTTGCGCCCCATACCGGGGTTCTTTCAGGAAGCCGGCCATACCGGCAACGCAGCTGACTTTCGATCGCGGCAGTATTTCTTTCGGTCGCGTTTCGAACGCATCCAAGCAGGAAAAGCAGCTCCGGCGCATCGCGTCTGCTCAGCGCAGGGCGCTGGGCGCGATACCGAACCGCTTCCGGAAAAGCCCGGAAAAATGAGCGGGGCTGTAGCCGACGCGGAAAGCGGCGACGGCGACGTTCGCCTCGCCGCTCGCGATCATGGCATAGGCCTGCTGGAGCCTGTGCTCCTGCAGATATTCGAAGACGCTGGTGCCGAACTCGGCCCGGAAGGCGGCCGTGAGCTTGGTCGGGTTGAGGCCGCTCAATCGTGCGAGCTCCGCCAGGCTCGGCGGCTCCTGAACCGCTTCGAGCAGCAGGTCGCGCACGGTATGGACCTGCTCGCGCAGGCGTGGATTGAGTCGTGCGGGGCGCGGCGGCCGCTCGCCGAGCATGCGGTCCAGCACCAGCGCGCCGAGTTCGAGCGCCTTGCCGGCGAGATAGAGCGGACGCAGGGCTTCGCCCACCGGGCAGTCGGCCATCTGGAGCGCCAGGGCGCGGACCGGCGCATCCGCAGGGCGCACCCAGAACCCGGCATCGCCGGCGCAGGCCTGCCGTGCAGCCTTCGCGACGGCCTCGCCGAATTCGCGCGCGACGAAGTCGAAATCGAACTGCATCAGCGCATAGCGCAGCTCGCCATCGGCTAGCCCGGTGCGCTGCTGCACGTGATCGCCGCCATTCGCGGCGACGAGGACCGCCGGGCCGTCGAGCACCACGGCCGGGCGGTCGTCCAGCTCAAGTGCCTGCCGACCCTCCAGCATCACGGCAACCTTCAGCCCCGGTCGCATCGGCCCCGTGACGCGCTCGCCCTCATGGATGAAGAACGAGCCGGCGGAGAGCGAGAGATTGCGCGAGAACAGCTCCAGGCTTGCGGAAGGCAATCGTGCGGAACTGGAACGGACGGACATCGCGACCCCTGGGAAGATCGCTCCAGCTTAGGGTATCAGGGAAAGAAAATCAATAAAATCAATACTTTAAATAGATTCTAAGGTTCGGATGGCCCCTACGGGAGCGGGAGCCGCGCAGCAATGCGGGCTCGCGCCTAGAGATAGGGCGGGGTGCAGGCGCTGACGACGATGCAGCGGTTCGTCCCGATATTGCGGAAACGATGCGGGATGCGGCTGTCGAAGAGATAGGCGTCGCCCGGGGTCAGCACCTTGATCTGGTCGCCGACCGTGACTTCGAGTTCGCCGGAAAGGACGACCCCGCCTTCGTGGGAATCGTGCTTCAGCATCGCGATCCCGGTGTCGGCGCCCGGCTCGTAGGATTCGTGCAGGATCTGCAGGTTGTGCGCCTGGGCATCGCCGACCTGGCGGAAGGACATCTGCCCCTGGCTTTCGCCGCCATTGACCTGGTGCAGGCGGGACGTCAGGTCGAGCAGGTCGGGCGCCTCGAAGAACACCTTGTCCTTGGGGGTTCTGTCTTCGTCAAAAAAATTCACCATGCTCATGGGAATGCCGTCGAGAATCTTGCGGAGCGAAGCGACCGACGGACTGTTCCGATTCTGCTCGATCAGCGAGATCAGGCTATGCGTCACGCCGGAGCGCGCGGCGAGTTCGCGCTGGGAAAGTCCCGCGGTGAGCCTGATTTCCTTCAACCTGCCGCCGACATCAAAGCTCATGGCCGTCCTCCGTCCCCATTCTCAGCGCCTTTTTCATTTCTGCGCATGATCCAAGAGGCGCCTGCGCGGCAGCCCTTGCCTTGCTCAATATTCTGAGCAATGCTGCACGGAAGCCAATAAGAAAATAGTGTCTTGGGGAACAGGCGAAGTGGATTAGTTTTCGCGATCAAAGCGCACCGTTCAGATAAAAAATCCAGTCCTGTCCGACAGGGCCGCGCGGAGGCGAGCTTTCGTTCCGCGCGACGGTAGATGCTTGTCCGAATACTAGGCACTCGCCAATGCCTGCGACGAGAATTCAACAGCGAAAGCAGGGGTAAGCAGGGTCAATGACGCAAGCCGAGACCGTTTTGTTGAATGGCCGCATCTTCTGCGGCTTGGCGGAAGGCTTCGCCGAGGCATTGGCGATCGGAGACGGCAAGGTGCTGGCCGCGGGTTCGGCCGCCGAGATCGCCGCGCTCCAGGGCGCCGGAACGAAAATCGTCGATCTCGCCGGCCGCATCGCCATCCCCGGCCTCAACGATGCGCATATGCACCTGCTGCCGCTTGGCCTCGCCATGAGCGAGGTCAATCTGCGCCCCGAGGAAGGCGTCAACAGCATCGACGAAATCCTGCGCCGCGTCGCGGTTGCCGCCAAGGGCAGGAAGCCCGGCGAATGGGTCACCGGCCGCGGCTATGATCACAACGAGCTCGCCGAGGGGCGCCATCCCACGGCTGAGGAACTGGATCGCGTCGCGCCGGACAATCCCGTCTACATCAAGCGCACCTGCGGCCATGTGGGCGTCGTCAACAGCCGCGCCATGGCGGCGGCGGGCATTGGCCACAACACGCCCAGCCCCGACGGCGGCCTGATCGAGCGTCGCGACAACAAGTTGACGGGCCTGCTGGCCGAAAGCGCGATGCGCCTGATCGTCGAGGCGATGCCGCGGCCGAGCGCTGCCGAATTGAAGGCCGCGATCGAGAAGGCCGGGCACTATATGCTGTCGCAGGGCTTCACCAGCGTGATGGATGCCGGCGTCGGCATGCTCGCCGGCATGGCCGAGATCGAGGCCTATGAGGAGGTCGCCCGCGCCGGCACGCTTCCGGTGCGCACCTGGGTCTGCATTTACGGCAATTCCGACGGCATCGGCGACGAGGCCCACGCCGCCGGCTACCGCTTCGGCCGCGAGACCGGCCTGCTGCGCTACGGCGCGATGAAGGTCTTCGGGGACGGCAGCGCCGGCGGCCTGACGGCGGCGATGAGCGAGGCCTATCTGGTCGGCGATCCCGAGAACCGCGGCATCTTCATTTATTCCGACAAGGATATGCACGGCTATCTCGCGCATTATCACAAGCTCGG
This sequence comes from Allobosea sp. P4_C6, assembly GCF_056402015.1. Classification (NCBI taxonomy): domain Bacteria; kingdom Pseudomonadati; phylum Pseudomonadota; class Alphaproteobacteria; order Hyphomicrobiales; family Alloboseaceae; genus Allobosea; species Allobosea sp. P4_C6. The sequence goes on along the minus strand of NZ_JBFUIF010000006.1, from coordinate 83,650 downwards.
CTACCAGCTCGCCATCCATGCGATCGGCGATGCCGCGATCGAGCAGGTGCTGTCCGGCATCGAGAAGGCCGACAGCGCCGAGCATCCGATCCGCGGGCGCCGCCATCGCATCGAGCATTGCGGCTTCCTGACCGACGGGCAGCTCGCGCGCATGGCCGCCGCCGGCATCGATCCCGTGCCGCAGCCGGCCTTCATCTACGAGTTCGGCGATCTCTACGTGATCAATCTCGGCCAGAGCCGCGCCGATGCCTCCTACCCCATGCGCAAATGGCTCGATGCCGGCCTCCATGCCGCGGCGAGCTCTGACGCCCCGGTCTGCGCCACCGACCCGTTCAAGAACCTTTTCACGATGGTCACTCGCCAGACCAAGCGCCATACCGAGATCGGCGGCGCCGAGCGGCTGAGCATGGAAGAGGCGGTGCATGCCTATACGGCGCTCGGCGCCTACACCCAGTTCGCCGAGGAGAAGCTCGGCCGGCTGGTGCCGGGCCAACTCGCCGATATCGCCGTGCTCTCGCACGATATTTTCGCGGTCCCGGTCGAAGCGGTCGAGAACGAGGTTCGCTGCGACCTGACCCTGCTCGGTGGTGAGGTCGTGTTCGATCGTCACGGCCAGCTCGCAGCCGCCGCGCAATAAGGGAGGCGTCTTCATGCTGCGGCACACGCTGCAAAGGCTGCTGCTCGTCCTGCCGGTTCTGCTCGGCGTGCTGCTGATCGGCTTCCTGCTGATGCAGGTGGTGCCGACCGATCCGGCGCAGGTCCGCGCCGGCCCGACCGCGACCCAGGACGTGGTCGAGGCCATTCGCCAGGAACTCGGGCTGAACCAGCCGCTCTGGAAGCAGTTCCTGATCTATATCGGCCGCCTCGCTCAGGGCGATCTCGGCGTCTCCATCATCAACAACGTCCCCGTCGTGCAGGAGCTCGGCAACACCATCGGGCCGACGCTGGAGCTGATGTTCGCCTCGCTGATCTGGGCCATCCCACTCGGCATGCTGCTGGGCACGGCCGGCGCCTATTTCCGCGGCTCGCTGCTCGACCGCGCGATCATGGCGGTCTCGGTTGCCGGCGTTTCGCTGCCGGTTTTCTTTCTCGGCCTCGGCCTGATCTGGCTCTTCGGCTTCAAGTATCCGATCCTGCCCTTCACCGGCCGTACCGGCCCGCTCTGGACCTGGGAAGGCATCCAGGGCGTCATCCTGCCGGCCATCACGCTCGGCGGCGTCTTCGTCGGCCCGGTCGCCCGCATGACTCGGACTTCCGTGCTCGACGAGCTTGGCGCCGACCATGTCCGCACCGCCCGCGCCAAGGGGTTGGCCGAGGTCGTCGTCCTGGTCAGACACACGCTGCGCAACGCGCTAGTGCCGGTCGTCACCCTGATCGGCCTGCAGATCGGCTTCCTGCTCGGTGGCGCCGTCGTCACGGAGACGGTGTTCAGCTGGCCCGGCATCGGCCGGCTCGCGGTCGGCGCCATCCTGTCGAGCGATCTGCCGATGGCGCAGGGCACGATCATCGTGCTCTCGCTCGGCTTCATCCTGGTCAATCTCACGGTGGACGTTCTCTATGCCGTGCTCGATCCGAGAGTGAGGGGCGCCTGATGAGTTCCGCTATCAGCCCGCTCCAGCCCGGCGCCAGCGCGGTGGAAGCCGCCGTCAGCGTCGCTGCCGCCACGCCCGTCCGCCGCAAGACGGTGCTCAGGATGCTGCTCTCCGATGTCGGCGCCTGCATCGCGCTCGCGCTCGTCGTTCTCGCCATCCTCGGCGCTGTGTTCGCGCCCTGGCTCGCGCCGACCGACCCCTATGGCAACGACCTCGCCAACACGCTGAAGCCGCCGGGCGAAGCCGGCCTGCTCGGCACCGATGGCCAGGGCCGCGACATGATCACCCGTCTGCTCTACGGCCTGCGGACGACGCTGCTCATGGGCGTGGCTTCCGTCGCCTTCGGCTGCATCATCGGCGGCGTCATAGGCTTCGCGGCGGCCTATTACCCGAAGCTGTCCGGCCTCCTGATGCGCTTGATGGACGTGCTCCTGTCCTTCCCGGCCATCCTGTTCGGCCTCGCCATCGCGGCGATCTTCGGCCCCGGTCTGACGGCGGTCATCATCGCGCTCTCGATCGCGACCGTGCCGCTGATGGCCCGCGTCGTGCGCGGCTCGGCGCTGGTGGTGCTGCAGCAGGGCTATATCGAGGCGGCCCGCTCGCTCGGCCTGAGCGATCTGCGCATCATCCTGCGCTACGTGCTGCCGAACTGCCTGTCGGCGATGTTCGTTTTCGTCACCCTGCGCTTCGGCCAGGTCATCCTGCTCGGCGCCGCCCTCTCCTTCCTCGGGCTCGGAGCCCAGCCGCCGACCGCCGAGCTCGGCGCCATGGCCGCCGACGGCCGCAACTTCCTGTTCTTCGCGCCGCATGTCTCGGTCCTGCCGAGCCTCGCGATCTTTGCGGTCGTGCTCGCCTTCAACGTCCTCGGCGATGCGCTGCGGGACGCCCTCGATCCCAAGCTGCGGAAATAGCAGCCGACATCAACCAAGAAGCGTCAAAAAGGGGACCTGCTCGATGATGAAACTATCCACTCTGCTTCTCGCCGGCGCCGCCGCCGCGACACTTGCCGCTGCGCCGGCCGTGGCGCAGCAGAAGGCGCCGCTCTCGATCCTGCGCGTCATCGACGCCGACAACTACGACCCGATCCGCACCACCGCGACGGCCGCCGCCGAGGTGCTCTACATGCTGGCCGACACGCTGGTGACGGTCGACTTCGACATGAAGACGATCAAGCCCGGCCTCGCGAACAGCTGGACGGTCTCGCCTGATGGTACGACCTACACCTTCAAGCTGCGCAACGACGTCAAGTTCTGCGACGGCCGGCCGATGACGATCGACGACGTCGTCTATTCGCTGAAGCGCTGGACCGACCCGGCCAACAAGTCGCCGGTCTCCTTCCGCGGTGGCCCGGTCAAGGATATCCGCGCCGAGGGCGATTCCACGCTGATCTACGAGCTGAAGGAGCCCTATAGCGATCTGCTGTTCCAGATGGCGCTGTCATTCGCCTCGGTGGTTGACAAAAACACGGTCGAGAAGCTCGGCCAGAATTTCGGCGTGCAGGGCTTCAACGCCACCGGCCCCTATTGCTGGTCGAAATGGACCCCGCGCCAGGAACTCGTCATCAAGAAGAACCCGCACTACAACTGGGGTCCGTCGATCTACAAGGACCCGAAGCCGCAGGTCGACGAGATCGTCTGGAAGGTCATCCCTGAGTCGAACACGCTGATGGCCGCGATCCAGGCCAAGCAGGCCGACGTGACCTATTACATGCCCTATATCGCGCTCGACACGATGCAGCGCATCCCGGGCATGACGGTGCAGCGCCAGGAAAACTACATCTACGACATCTTCATGGGCTTCAAGGTCGACAAGCCCGTCTCGAAGGATCCGGCGATCCGCGAGGCCGTGAACATGGCGGTCGACAAGCAGGCGATCGCCAAGGCGATCTTCTTCGGCAAGGGCACGGCGCTGCCCTCGCTGCTGAACCCGGCCGTGCTCGACTACGACAAGGATTCCGCCGGCAAGATGCCGAAGCATGACGCCGCCGGCGCCATCAAGCTGCTGGAAGCGGCCGGCTGGAAGCCGGGTTCCGACGGCATCCGCGAGAAGGACGGCCAGAAGGCGACCTTCATCGTCTACGGCATCCGCAACGACGTGAACCCGCGCATCTCCGAGGCGATGCAGGCCGACCTGCGCAAGGTCGGCATCGACCTCAAGATCCAGCTCTGGGACGCCACCGTCGCCTGGGGCAAGCTCGCGACGCAGGAATTCGACGCCTTCTACATGGCCTACCCCTATGTGACGGCAACCGAGGCGCTGAACCTCTATTTCGCCAGCCGGCAGGTGCCGACGCCGAACCGGATGAACTGGAAGGACCCGAAGACCGACGAGCTGCTCAAGGCTGCGGCGACCGCCGTCGATGCCGACAAGCGCAAGCAGGCGATCGGCGCGGTCCAGACCCAGCTCACCGAGGCGAATGTCTGGGTGCCGCTGGCCTCGCAGCCGCTCTGGGTGGTCGCGGGCGACCGTGTCGAGGGCGTCCGCGCCCACGGCATCTACGGCGCCGGCCTCTACAAGGGCCTCGACATCAAGCTGAAGCGCTGAGCGTCTTCGGCGCCGCGCGGTGAGAACCGCGCGGCGCTTTTTCTATGTCTGGTCGCTAGGGAGGAAATGTCATGACGATCACGGTCATCAAGAACGCCGAAGTCGTTGTCGCCTGGGATGCGGAAGCCTCCCGGCATGTCTACCTGCACGGTGCCGACGTCGCCTTCGAGGAGGGCACCCTGCGCTATGTGGGCCCGCGCTATGAAGGGCAGGCCGACGAGACCGTCGACGGAAGCGGCCGCATGGTCATGCCCGGCCTCGTCAACATCCACTCGCACCCCTCCAGCGAGGCGCTGAACAAGGGCTTCCTCGACGAGCTCGGTTCGCCCGCGCTGTATAATTCCTCGCTCTACGAGTTCATGCCGATCCTGCGGCCGGATGCCGAGGCGGTGCCCGACTGCGTGCAGGTCGCCTATTCCGAGCTGCTGCTATCCGGCGTCACCACCGTAGCCGATCTCTCGGTCGCCCATCCCGGCTGGCTCGATCTTGCCGCCGATAGCGGGTTGCGCGTCTGCCTGTCCCCGATGTTCCGCTCGGCCCGCTGGTACACCAAGAACGGCTATATCGTCGAATATGAGTGGGACGAGAAGGCCGGCGCCGAAGCCATGGCAACGGCGTTCGACGTCATCGAGAAGGCGCAGTCGCATCCTTCCGGCCGCCTGTTCGGCATGGTCTGCCCGGCCCAGATCGACACCTGCAGCGAGGGGCTGATCAAGGACAGCCATGCCGAGGCCGGGCGCCGCGGCCTGCGCTGGCAGATCCACGCCGCGCAGTCGACGGTCGAGTTCCACGAGATCACCCGCCGCCACGGCGTCTCGCCGATCCAGTGGCTGGAAAAGCTCGGTGTCCTCGGCGACACCAGCATCGTCGGCCACGGCATCTTCCTCGACGACTACCCGCGCGTCGCCTGGCATAGCCGGCGCGATCTTGCGCTGCTGGCGGAGACCGGCACGACGGTCGCCCACTGCCCGACCGTGTTCATGCGCCGCGGCATCGCGCTCGACGATTTCGGGCGCTATCGCCGTGCCGGCGTCAGGATCGGCCTGGGCACCGACACCTATCCGCACAACATGCTCGAGGAGATGCGCCACGCCGGCTATGTCGCCCGGCTGATGGCGGAGAACCCGCGCACCCTGACCACGACTGACATTTTCGAGGCCGCGACAACGGCCGGCGCCGCCGCGCTCGGCCGCGACGACATCGGCCGGCTGGAGGCGGGCTGCAAGGCCGACCTCGTGATGGTCGATCTCGCCCATCCGATGATGCAGCCGCGCCGCGATCCCGTGCGCAGCCTGGTCTATGCCGCTGCCGAGCGCGCCGTCGACCGCGTCTATGTCGATGGCAAGCTTGTGGTGCGCGACGGCACGGTGCTGACGATGGATTATCCCGCCGCGGCGCTGCGCCTGCACGAGGCGCAGAAGCGGACCGAGGCCGCGGCGCCGCAGAACGACTGGGCGAAGCGGCCGGTGACGGACTACTCCCCGCTCACCTTCCCGGTGAAGTAGAGCGCAAGCACGCAGCGGGCGGTCTAGCCGCTCGCATCGCCGCATCGTGAGCCCCTGCGTCACGCCGCCCGCTTCCGGACGGCGCGCGCCGGCGATAGGGTGTGCCCATGGTGCAGGTGGATCCGACAGCGCAAGCCGAAGCGGGCTCTTCGAGCCGCACAGGGCTTTTGTTGCTCGGCGGCGGCTTCTTCGGCCTGCTGCTCGCCGGCCTGTTGCTGTGGTGGCGCGAGGGAGACCGGCTCTTCACCGACGGGCTCATCGCCGCCATCGTCGCTTGTTTCTAAGTATCGGCCCGAAAAGTGGGAACCGGTTTTCGGAAACGCCGATACACGATCAAAAACCTACAACGTAGCGGCCTGTCTGCCGCCCTTCCGGGAAGCTCTCCGTGAATCGCCGTATCGTCCTGCCTCTCGTCGTCTTCCTTGCGGGCGCACTCGCGCTGGCCGCCGCCGCCATCATCACTTTCGCCCCGGGCCGTCAGGGTGGCGGTAGCGGCACGGCGAGCGTCGGCGGTCCCTTCACGTTGACGACGCAGGACGGCAAGCTGCTCTCCGATACGGACCTGAAGGGCTCGCCCTTCCTGGTCTTCTTCGGCTTCACCCATTGCCCGGATATCTGCCCGACCAAGCTCTTCGAGATTTCCGAGGCGTTGCGCGCCGCTGGTGAGGGCGACAAGGCCAGGAAGCTGAAGGCGCTGTTCATCACCGTCGATCCCGAGCGCGACACGCCGGAGACGATGAAGAGCTATCTCGGCTCCTTCGATTCCCGCATCATCGGCCTGAGCGGCGACCGGCCGGCGATCGACGCCGCGATCAAGGCCTATCGCGCCTATGCCAAGAAGGTGCCCCTCAAGGATGGCGACTACACGATGGACCACACCGCGCTGGTCTATCTGATGGGGAAGGATGGCAGCTTCATCGGCGCCTTCAATATCGAGCAGACTCCGGCGCAGGCCGCAGCGGAATGGCTGCGCCACTCTTAGCCGCCTCGACCGGTGCGCGCTGTCGCGCCAGCCCGTGCTCCGTCTTGTTCCAGGCGAAACGCCGCGTGAAATACTCGTAGAGAGCCATCCAGGCCGCGACCGAGACCAGCGCATAGTAGAGCGGTAGCAGGGGCAAGAGCAGGAGCAGCCCGGGCGAGCCCCGGCGCAAGGCGCCGACGGCCGGCGGCACAAAGAGCGCGATGCTGCCGAGAAGCCAGACCGCGAGCGCGATGGTCGATGTCAGGGTGGCGAGCGTGCCGACCGGTTGGAACAGCGAGCCGTCCCAGCAGGCGAGCAGCGCCGCGATGGCGAAGGCGGGATAGCCCAGCGCCGTCGCGACCGTGCCGAAAGTCAGCGACAGGAACGCGAATGTCGCGGCGAGACCGGCTTCGCGCAGMAGGCTCAGCGGCGCCCGCGAATGCGTAACCAGCGTTTGGATATAGCCCTTGATCCAGCGCGAGCGCTGCTTGAGCCAGGCCGGGATGGTGACGGGAGCCTCCTCGCGCGTGTTCGACGGCAGGTCGCCGATGCGATAGCCGGCGCGCACCAGCCGCAGGCCCAGATCGGCATCCTCCGTCACGTTCCAGGCGTCCCAGCCGCCGAGCTTGCGCAGCGTCTCGGTGCGGAAATGGTTCGACGTGCCGCCGAGCATGATCGGCAGCTGGAACAGCAGCAGTCCCGGGTTCAGGACCTCGAAAAGCCCGGCATATTCGAGCGCGAAGAGCCCGGGGAGCGTCCCTTCCGCGGCATGGTCGATCACGAGCCGTGCCTGCAGGCAGGCGAGCTCCGGCGGCCCGCCGAGAAAGCGCGCCGCCGCCATGCGCAGTTGCTGCGGATCGGGAATATCCTCGGCGTCGAAGATGGTGAACAACGAGCCGCGCGCCTCGAGCAGGGCGAGATTGAGCGCGCGCGGCTTGGTGCGCGGCGCGCCGGGCGGCACGATCGTCACGGTGAAATGCGCCGGCAGCGCCATCTTCGCCAGTGCCGTCCGCATGCCCGCGTCGTCGGCCTCGATCAGCAGGCGGATGTCGAGCTTGGCCGGCGGATAGTCGAGGGCGCAGAGCGCATTCGTCAGCTGGCGCAGGACCGCCTCCTCGCGGTACATCGGCACGGCGACGGTGTAGACGGGCAGGCGCGCATCGTCGATGCGCCAGCGATGGCTCTGCCAGAGATCGGGGGCCGAGCGCTCGATGGCCGTAGCCAGACGCAGCAGGATGAGGCCGAGGAAGAGCGGGCCGAGCAGCAGGGCGAGCGCGAAGAAGGTTTCGAGCGGGGCGAGGACGCTGCCGATCGCGGCAGCCGCGAGGCTGGTGATAGCTGCGATCATTTGCCCCCGGCTGGCGCCGGAGCGCGCGCTGTCGCGGGCAAGGCCGGTCTCGTCGAGACTGGCAGCATGGCGGGCCAGCTCAGTGGCGTTCGAACGGCGCAGCGCCTCGGCGAAGCGGCGCGGCGTCGTCACCGCTATATCGCGGCGCTGTGGACCGGCCTCGATCATCCGGCGCAGTGCTGGCCCTTCGGGGGCGAGCACGAAGCGAAGCGGCGCCACTTCCTGTGTGGGCACGATGCCCTGCCGCAGGATCGCGTCATATCTGCCGCCTGGCTGTACCGGTGGGCAGACGGAGTGGAATGGCAGATCCATCTCGGCCGCGAACGCCCGGTAGAAGGTGGCCTCGTCCAGCACGCCCAGCGCGATCGCTTCGCGGACCGGGTCGGTCCGATGGCGGCCGGCGCGCTCGGCTGCGTGCGTGAGCGCCGCGGGCGCAATGCCATGACGCGTCAGAAATGCGAGTTCGACGGGCAGTCCGGCAGGCGCCGGCCCGGGCACGCTCGAAAGGCTGTCGTTACCGCTGCCCCCCAAGGCGCCGGCCCCGCTCCACGCAACAGCGCCGGCGCGGTTGCGCCGAAGCAACCCATGGTTGCTGTTGACGTAACGAGGGCCGAGAGGCGACCGCGTAAAACTTTGGGCGAGTCCCGGAGGCAGCTAGCGCGCCGCCAGGATCTCAGCCACCTGCGGGATGTCCTTGTCGCCTCGGCCGGAGAGGTTGACGACCATCAGATGGTCCTTCGGCTTCTGCGGGGCGAGCTCGGCGACGCGGGCGAGCGCATGCGCGGATTCCAGCGCTGGGATGATGCCTTCCAGCCGCGAGATGAGCTGGAACGCCTCCAGCGCCTCCTCGTCGGTGGCGGAGAGGTATTTCACCCGGCCGACATCGTGCAGCCAGGAATGCTCCGGCCCGATGCCGGGATAGTCGAGCCCGGCCGAGATCGAGTGGGCATCCTTGATCTGCCCGTCATCGTCCATCAGCAGGAAGGTGCGGTTGCCGTGCAGCACGCCGGGGCGTCCGCCGGAGAGCGAGGCGGCGTGCAGCCCGCTCGGGATGCCGTGGCCGGCAGCCTCGACGCCGTAGATCTCGACGCTTGCGTCGTCGAGGAAGGGATGGAACAGCCCCATCGCGTTGGAGCCGCCGCCGATGCAGGCGATCAGCGAATCCGGCAGGCGGCCTTCGGCCTCCTGCATCTGCTCGCGGGTCTCCTTGCCGATGATCGACTGGAAATCCCGGACCATCGCCGGATAGGGATGCGGCCCGGCGACCGTGCCGATGCAGTAGAACGTCGTCGCGACATTGGTCACCCAGTCGCGCAGCGCCTCGTTCATCGCATCCTTGAGCGTCTTGGTGCCGGACTCGACGGGGACGACGGTGGCGCCGAGCATCTGCATGCGGAAGACGTTGGGCGCCTGCCGGGCGACGTCGACCGCGCCCATATAGACGATGCATTCGAGGCCATAGCGGGCGCAGAGCGTTGCGGTCGCGACGCCGTGCTGGCCGGCGCCGGTCTCGGCGATGATCCGCTTCTTACCCATGCGCCGCGCCAGCAGGATCTGGCCGAGCACGTTGTTCACCTTGTGGGAGCCGGTGTGGTTCAGCTCCTCGCGCTTCAGATAGACCTTCGCCCCCGCGAAATGCTCGGTCAGGCGCTCGGCGAAATAGAGCGGCGAGGGCCGGCCGACATAATGCTTCAGCCCGCTGGTCATTTCGGCGTGATAGGCCGGGTCGGCCTTGGCGGCCTTGTAGGCCTCCTCCAGTTCGAGGATCAGCGGCATCAGCGTCTCCGCGACGAAGCGGCCGCCGAACAGGCCGAAGCGGCCGTTCTCGTCCGGACCGTTGCGGTAGCTGTTCGGGGTCGAGGGGGCGTTCATGCCGTCAAGCCTTCCTGCACTGCCGCCGCGGCCTTGCGGGCCGCCGCGATGAATTCCACGATCCGGGCCGGGTCCTTGACGCCCACAGCGCTTTCGACGCCGGATGATACGTCGACGCCCGCAGGGCGGTTCACGCGGATCGCCTCCGCGACATTCGCCGGATCGAGCCCGCCCCCTAGCATGAAGGGCAAGCCGGGGTCGAGGTCGGCGAGCACCGTCCAGTCGAAGGGCCGGCCGTGTCCGCCGGGGAAGGCGGCATCCTTCGGCGGCTTTGCATCGAGCAGGATGCGGTCGGCCACGTCGCGATAGGCGGCAATGGCGGCGAGGTCCCCGGCTTCGGCGACGCCCAGCGCCTTCACCACCCGCCGGCCGGAGGCGCGGCGCAGCGCGGCGGTCTGCTCCGGCGTCTCGCGGCCGTGGAGCTGCAGCCAATCCGGGTTCAGGGCTTCGACCAGCTCGGTCGTCTGCTTCTCGGTCCAGTCGACGGTCAGCGCGACGATCTCGGCCTTGCCGCGCGCGATCGCTGCGAGTTGGACGGCCCGCTCCAGCGTGATGAAACGCGGGCTCCTTGGATGGAACACGAGGCCGATCATGTCCGCGCCGCCATCGAGGGCCGCGCGCAGCGTCTCGGGGGTGGAGAGCCCGCAGATCTTGACCAGGAAAGGTGGAGCGATCGACATGGCCGGGCCTTTAACATGGCTTGGTCGTCGGCGCATGCCGTACTTGCGACATGATGGCGAAGGAAGCCATGGTGAAGAGGCGAAGAAGGGGTCGACGGTTGATCCGGCTCGGCTTGGGCAGACGCGGTCTGGCGGTTCTGGCGGCTCTTCTCGCCATGTCCGGCCTTGCCGCCATGGTGTTCTACTACCTCAGCCAGCCGCGCACGCTGCGCGTCGCGGTCGGGCCGCTTGGCTCCGAGGATGCGCGCATGGCCGCCGCCTTCGTCCAGGGCCTCAATCGCGACAAGGCTGCGATCCGCTTGCGGCTGGTGCTGACAGAAGGGTCCGAGGACAGCGCCAGGAAGATCGATGCCGGCCAGGCCGATCTCGCCATGCTGCGTGCGGACATCGCCATGCCTTCGACCGCCGACACCGTGCTGGTCACGCGCCGGACCTATCCCTTCTTCATCACGACCAGGGAAACCGCCATCGGCCGCATCGCGGATCTGCGCGGCCGCAAGGTCGGCGTCATCCGCAACCCCGCCGGCAATCTGACGCTGCTGAAGCGCGTCCTGACCCAATACGAAGTGCGCGCCGAAGAGCTCGAGATCGTCGATCTGGCCCCGGACGAGGTGGTGCAGGCGGCCAAGGAGAAGCGCATCGACGCCTTCTTCTCGATCAATGCGATCGGCTCGCACACCAATAATGACGGCTTGCGCCGCCTGCGCGCCGCCTGGGGCGAGGACCCGGTGCTGATCCCGATCCGCGAGGCCGACGCGCTGGCGGTGCATTATCGGGCCATCGAATCCGGCGAGATCGTACGCGGCGCTCTGGGCGGCGATCCGCCCCGGCCAGCGGAAAGCCTCCAGACCATCTCGATCACCTCCCGCCTCGTCGCGTCGCAGAGCCTCGACGACAATCTGGTCGGTGAGCTGACCAAGGAGATTCTCGGGCTTCGCCTGACGCTTGCGGCCGAGCTGCCGGCCGTGCAGGCGCTGGAGACGCCCTCCACCGACAAGGACGCGCCGCTGCCGGTCCATTCCGGCGCGGCCGCCTATATCGACGGCGAGCAGGAGACGTTCTTCGACCGCTATGGCGACTGGTTCTATATCGGCGCCATGGCGCTCTCGGCGGTCGGCACCGGCGGGGCGGCGCTGCTCGGCCGCGAGAGCGCCAATCGGCGCAGGCGGGCCATGGCCGGTCTCGACGAGCTGCTGGCGCTGCTGGCAACGATCCGCGCCTGTAAGGACGAGGCCGAACTGGGCCGGCTCGGCCGCGAAGCCGACCAGATTCTGACCCGCGTTCTCGCCGATTATGCGAAGGGCGATCTCGATACGGCGGCACTCGCGGCCTATCGGCTCGCGATCGATCAGGTCGGACGTGCCGTCACCGAACGGCAGCTCGCGCTGGCCGAAAGCTGAGGCGCATTCACCTTTTGACGGTGTCTGCGGTTGCCCAAACGCCCTCCAGCGTTTATGTGCAGCGCAACGAATTCCAGATTCACGAGAAATGGGCTGCGCCGGCAGGGCTTCGAACCTGACCGGCTCGTGGCCTTGAAAGCAAGGCCCTCACGCATGTCCATGCGCAACATCGCCATCATCGCGCACGTCGACCACGGCAAAACCACCCTCGTCGACAAGCTGCTGCAGCAGTCCGGCACCTACCGCGACAACCAGCGCGTCATCGAGCGCGTGATGGACTCCAACGACCTGGAGAAGGAGCGCGGCATCACCATCCTGGCCAAGGCGACCTCGGTCGTCTGGAAGGATACGCGCATCAACATCGTCGACACCCCCGGCCACGCCGATTTCGGCGGCGAGGTCGAGCGCATCCTGAACATGGTCGACTCGGCCATCGTGCTGGTCGACGCGGCCGAAGGCCCGATGCCGCAGACCAAGTTCGTGGTCTCCAAGGCGCTGAAGCTCGGCCTTCGTCCGATCGTCGCGATCAACAAGGTCGACAAGCCCGACGCGCGCGTCACCGAAGTCATCAACGAGGTCTTCGACCTCTTCGCCGCGCTCGACGCCACCGACGAGCAGCTCGATTTCCCGATCCTCTACGGTTCGGGCAAGCAGGGCTGGATGGCCCATTCGCCGGAAGGCCCACAGGACCAGGGCCTCGCTCCGATGTACGACCTCATTCTCTCGCATGTGCCGGAGCCGACCGTCGAGGAAGGCCCGTTCCGCATGATCGGCACGCTGCTGGAGGCGAACCCCTATCTCGGCCGCATCATCACCGGCCGCGTCACTTCGGGCACGGCCAAGCCGAACCAGACCGTCAAGGTGCTCTCGGGCGACGGCTCGGTCGTCGAGACCGGTCGCATCTCGAAGATTCTCGCTTTCCGCGGGTTGGAGCGTCAGCCGATCGAGGAGGCCGTCGCCGGCGACATCGTCTCGATCGCGGGCCTGGTAAAGGGCTCCGTCGCCGACACCTTCTGCGACCCTAGCGTCGAGACCCCGATCAAGGCGCAGCCGATCGATCCGCCGACGGTGTCGATGACCTTCATGGTCAACGATTCCCCGCTGGCCGGCACCGAAGGCGACAAGGTCACGACCCGCGTCATCCGCGACCGCCTGTTCAAGGAGGCCGAGGGCAACGTCGCGCTGAAGATCGAGGAAGCTTCCGACAAGGACAGCTACGTCGTCTCCGGCCGCGGTGAACTGCAGCTCGCCATCCTGATCGAGACGATGCGCCGCGAGGGCTTCGAGCTCGGCGTGTCCCGTCCCCGCGTCGTGCTGAAGCGCGGCGAGGACGGCCAGCTTCTGGAGCCGATCGAAGAGGTCGTCATCGACGTCGACGAGGAGCATTCCGGCGTCGTCGTGCAGAAGATGTCGGAGCGCAAGGCCGACATGCTGGAGATGCGTCCGTCGGGCGGCAATCGCCTGCGGCTCGTCTTCCACGCTCCGACCCGCGGCCTGATCGGCTACCAGGGCGAGCTGCTGACCGACACGCGCGGCACCGCGATCATGAACCGGCTGTTCCATGACTACCTGCCCTACAAGGGCGAGATCGGCGGCCGTCGCAACGGCGTGCTGATCGCGATGGAGACCGGCGAGGCCGTCGCCTACGCGCTCTGGAACCTCGAAGACCGCGGCCCGATGATGATCGAGCCCGGTTGGAAGGTCTATCAGGGCATGATCGTCGGCGAGCACACCCGCGAGAACGATCTCGAGGTGAACGTGCTCAAGGGCAAGAAGCTCACCAACATCCGCACGACGTCGAAGGACGAGGCGGTCCGGCTTACCCCGCCGATCCGCATGACGCTGGAGCGTTCGCTGGCCTGGATCGACGACGACGAGCTCGTCGAGGTCACGCCGAAGTCGATCCGCCTGCGCAAGGGCATCCTCGACCCGAACGAGCGCAAGCGCTCGCAGAAGCAGAAGGCCGAAGTGGCCTGATCGCCAGTTTGGTCGATGCTCCGGTCGAGATTCTACTGATCACCGGTCCGGCCGGTGTCGGCAAATCGACGCTGTGCTGGGAAATGGGCGATCTGTTGGCCGCGGCCGGCATCGCCTATGCCGCGATCGAGACCGACGAGCTCGATCGCGTCTTCCCGAAGCCCAGTGCCGAGGATCTGGCGCCGCTGGCGCTCGGCGCCCGCGATGTCAGCCAGCTCAACCTGGCCGCCCTTTGGGGCGCCTATCGCGCCCTTGGGCACCGGCGCCTGCTGATGTCGGGCGTCATGCTCCATGTCGATTTCGACAAGCGCTGGATTCGCGCCGCTGTCCCCGAGGCGCAGATCACGGTCGTGCGCCTGCGTGCCGGCAATGAGACCCTGCTCGCGCGCCTCGACCGACGCGAGCAGGGGGCTGGTCGCGATGCCCAGATCGAGCGCAGCTTGCGTCAGGCCAGCCGCATGGCGAGCGAAGCTGTAGACGGCTATTTCATCATCGACACGGACGGGCATTCGCCGACCGAACTTGCCCGCCTCGTCCTCGCGCGGACGGGCTGGCTGACGCCTGCCTGATCTGGCTGCGGCGGGAAACCGTCCGTTCGGCTGCTGCGTGTCCGCCCTGCATCGGGCGCCATTGTCTCTCCCCGCCCGCTCTGGTCCTCTGCCCGCCTCTCAGGGAAGGACCTTCACCATGCAATTCCGCAATCTCGGCCGCTCGGGCCTGCGCGTCTCGCTCGTCGGGCTCGGCTGCAACAATTTCGGCGGGCGCATCGATCTCGACGCGACCCGCAAGGTCGTCGATGCCGCGATCGAGCATGGCATCACCCTGTTCGACACCGCCGACATCTATGGCGAGCGTGGTGGATCGGAGACGGCGCTGGGCGAGGTGCTGGGCGCGCGGCGCAAGCAGATCGTGCTCGCCACCAAGTTCGGCATGGAGATGGATGCCGAGGGCGTGATGAAGGGCGGCTCGCGCCGCTACATCATGAACGCCGTCGAGGATTCGCTGCGGCGCCTGAAGACCGACTGGATCGATCTCTACCAGCTCCACCGGCCCGATCCGCTGACCCCGATCGAGGAGACGCTGCGCGCGCTCGACGATCTCGTCCGCCAGGGCAAGGTTCGCTATGTCGGCTGCTCGAACGTCGTCGCCTGGCAGGTCGCCGATGCGCATTGGACGGCGCGCGACATCGGCATTCCCGGCTTCGCCTCGGCGCAGGACGAGTACAGCCTGCTGAAGCGCGGAGCCGAAGCCGATCTGATACCTGCCATTGCCCATTACGGCATGGGGCTGCTGCCCTATTTCCCGCTCGCCAACGGCGCGTTGACCGGCAAGTACAAGCGCGGCGCGGCGATGCCGGAAGGCGCGCGCCTGACCAAGCTGCCGCAGCGCGCCGACGAGATCTTCAGCGAGGACAACTGGCGCCGCATCGAGGGGCTGACCGCCTTCGCCGAGGCGCGCGGCCATTCGCTGGTGGAGCTGGCCTTCTCCTGGCTCGCGGCGCAGCCCGTCGTATCGAGCGTCATCGCCGGCGCGACCAAGCCCGAGCAGGTCGCGGCGAACGTCAAGGCTGCGGACTGGGCGCTGACGGCAGAGGATCTGGCGGAGATCGATGCGATCGTGAAGTAAGGCGCGTCATTCTCGGGCCGCGCCTCGCGCGGACCCGAGAATCTCTTGCCGGAAGAGGCTCGCAGGTCTCCTCGTCCTGAGATGCTCGGGTCAAGCCCGAGCATGACGGCTTGGGCGCTGCCATTCCTGACAGCTTCGTGCACAACGACGCGCTGCCGCCATGGACCGCCAGCGCAGGCCCGCTTATGGTCCGCGCCATGAGCGAGACAGCCACGACCGCCCCTGCCCTGAAGCCCGGCGACCACCTCTTCCTGGTCGACGGCTCGAACTTCATCTTCCGGGCCTATTTCCAGTCGATCAACCAGGACCGGAAATACAATGCCCGCTCGGACGGGCTGCCCTCAGGCGCGGTCCGGCTCTTCGCCACCAAGCTTTTCCAGTTCGTGCGCGAGGGCGTGCTCGGCGTCAGGCCGACGCACCTCGCCATCGTCTTCGACAAGTCGGAGAACTCCTTCCGCAAGGCGATCTACCCGGCCTACAAGGGCAACCGCTCCGAGCCCCCTGCCGATCTCATCCCGCAATTCCCGCTGATGCGCGAGGCTGTCCGCGCCTTCGGATTGATCCCGGTCGAGCAGGATGTCTACGAGGCCGACGACCTGATCGCGACCTATGCCAAGCAGGCGCGCGAGGCCGGCGCCGAGGTGCTGATCGTCTCGGCCGACAAGGACCTGATGCAGCTCGTGGGGCCGGGCGTCGCGATGTACGACCCTGCCTCCGGCGACCAGAAGAAGGGCGCGGGCTTCCGGGCCGAGCGTCGCATCGGCGAGCCCGAGGTCGTCGAGTATTTCGGCGTCACGCCCGACAAGGTCACGGATGTGCAGGCGCTGGCCGGCGATGCCACCGACAACGTGCCTGGCGCGCCCGGCATCGGCATCAAGACGGCCGCTCAGCTCATCGGCGAATACGGCGATCTCGAAACCCTGCTGGCGCGCGCCGGCGAGATCAAGCAGCCCAAGCGCCGGGAAACGCTGACCAACCCCGAGGTGGTCGAGAAGGTCCGCATCTCGCACAAGCTGGTCACGCTGGTCGACGACGTGAAGGTCGAGACCCCGCTGGAAAACCTGACGCTGGAGCAGCCTGATCCGGCGAAGCTCGTCGCCTTCCTCAAGGCGATGGAATTCACCACCATCACCAAGCGCGTCGCCGAGGCCTATGAGGCCGATATCGGCGCGATCGACGCCGACCCGGCGCTGGCCCCGGGCGGCTCGCGTGCTGCCGAACTCAAGGCGCTCTATGTCGGCGCCGATGCGATCGAGGATGCCGTTTCGGCCGTGACGACGGCGACGCCGTCCGCCTCTGCGACCCTGCCCGAGGCTACCGGCGGCGAAGCCGGCTGGATGAAGCCGGCCGATCTCGCCGCCACGCGCAAGAACGAGGCGATCGCGGCGAAGATCGACCGCTCAACCTATGAATGCGTGCGCACGCTTGCCGATCTCGAACGCTGGATCGGCTGGGCCTATGAGGCCGGCCATGTCGCGCTCGACACCGAGACCAATTCGCTCGACGCGATGCAGGCCGATCTCATCGGCATCTCGCTCGCGGTCGCGCCCGGCCGCGCCTGCTACATCCCGCTCCAGCATCGCGGCGGCGATGGCGGCCTGTTCGACGAAGGGCTGCTCGCCGATCAAATCCCGCTGGCGCAGGCGGTCGCGGCGCTGAAGCCCCTGCTGGCCGATGCAGGCGTGCTCAAGATCGGCCAGAACCTGAAATACGATCTGCTGATTCTGGAGCGCCACGGTCTCACCGTGTTCCCGGTCGAGGACACGATGCTGATCTCCTATGCGCTCGATGCCGGCATCAACAGCCATGGCATGGACAAGCTCTCGGAGATTCATCTCGGTCACGAGACGATCCCGTATTCGCAGGTCGCCGGCACCGGCAAGGCTCAGGTCACCTTCGACAAGGTGCCGCTCGACCGCGCGACGGACTACGCCGCCGAGGATGCCGACGTCACGCTCAGGCTCTGGCTCGCGCTGAAGCCGCGCCTCGCCGCCGAGAAGAAGACCGCGGTCTACGAGGTGCTGGAGCGGCCGATGGTCGCCGTACTCGCCAATATGGAGAAGCGCGGCATCGCCATCGACCGGCAGATCCTGTCGCGGCTTTCCGGCGATTTCGCGCAGGGGCTGGCCCGGCTCGAGGACGAGATCTACGAGCTCGCTGGCGAGAAGTTCACCATTGGCAGCCCCAAGCAGCTCGGCGACATCCTGTTCGGCCGGATGGGGCTGGCAGGCGCCAAGAAGACCGCGACCGGCCAATGGGCGACCGGCGCCGGCGTGCTGGAGGAACTCGCCGAGCAGGGCCATCCGCTGCCTTCCAAGATTCTGGAGTGGCGCCAGCTCGCCAAGCTGAAATCGACCTATACCGACTCGCTGCCGGCCTATGTGAACCCGCAGACCAACCGGGTCCACACCTCCTATGCGCTGGCGGCGACGACGACGGGCCGGCTCTCCTCCTCCGAGCCCAACCTGCAGAACATCCCGATCCGCACCGAGGCCGGGCGCAAGATCAGGACCGCCTTCGTGCCGGAGAAGGGTTTCAAGCTCGTCTCGGCCGATTACAGCCAGATCGAATTGCGCCTGCTCGCCCATATCGCCGAGATCCCGCAGCTGCGGCAGGCCTTCGCCGATGGCATCGACATCCATGCGATGACCGCATCCGAGATGTTCAGCGTGCCGGTAGAGGGCATGCCGAGCGAGGTGCGCCGTCGCGCCAAAGCGATCAATTTCGGTATCATCTACGGCATCTCGGCCTTCGGCCTCGCCAACCAGCTCGGCATCGGCCGCGAGGAGGCGAGCGCCTATATCCGCAAGTATTTCGAGCGCTTCCCCGGCATCCGCGACTACATGGACCAGACGAAGACCCATGTGCGCGCCCATGGCCAGGTCACGACCATCTTCGGACGCGTCTGCCATTTCCCGGCGGTCTCCTCGAAGAACCCGTCGGAGCGCGCTTTCGTCGAGCGTCAGGCGATCAACGCGCCGATCCAGGGCTCGGCCGCCGATATCATCCGCCGTGCCATGACGCGTATGGATTCGGCCCTGACCGCGAACCGGCTCAACGCCCGCATGCTCTTGCAGGTCCATGACGAACTCGTCTTCGAGGTGCCGGAGGAAGAGGTCGAGAAGACCCTGCCGATCATCGAGAAGGTGATGGTCGACGCGCCGCATCCCGCCGTGCAATTGCGCGTGCCGCTCGCCGTCGAGGCCCGCGCCGCCGGCAACTGGGATGAGGCCCACTGAGCCGGCCGGAACCGGGCTGACCATTCCCGCGTTAACATTCCCGGCGCGCCAGGGGGGCGCGGGTCGCGCGTTGGAAGCAGGATCATGCTCAGCTCATCGGCCTGGAGGCCGTTTCCGCGTTACATGGCGGAGACGGAACCGGTGGACGAGACCGAAGAGGTCACACCCTACGAGCATGACCTCATCGTCCGCTACGCCATCGTCGGCATCTTCGTCATCCTGGCGACGGCCTCGCTCGCGCTGACCAAGGTCATCGCCATGCCGGTCATCGCCGGGGTGATCTTCGGGCTGGTCCTCGGGCCTCTGGTCGACTGGATGGTCCGGCACAATGTGCCGCAACAGGCGGCCGCGGCGCTGGTGATGCTGCTCTTCGTCGGCCTGCTTCTCGGCGGGATCGGCATCCTTGCGGTACCCGTGGCGGGCTGGAGCGACCAGGCGCCGGCCATGATGGCGGCGCTGCAGGCCAAGCTCGCCGGCGTCTTCGCCTTCATGGACGAGTTCAAGCGCGGCGTCGCATCGATCACCGGCAAGGGTGCCGAGCTCAGCGTTTCCCAGGGCAATCCCCTGTTCGACATCGCCATGTCGTCCTCGGCGGCCGCCGGCGGCATGCTGATCTTCGTCGCGACCGTCTATTTCTGGCTGGCGACGCGCCGCCATCTCAAGGCGCGCGTGCTCCGGCTCTGCCTCGGCCGCGGCGCGCGCCGGTCCGCGGGCTCTTTCTTCGAGGAGATCGAGGAGCGGGTGGCGCGCTATTTCGGCCTGGTGACGATCATCAATCTCGGCATGGGCTTCCTGACCATGACCATCGCCTGGATCGCCGGCTTGCCGTTTCCGCTGTTCTGGGGCGCGCTCGCCTTCATGCTCAATTACCTCGCCTTCATCGGGCCCATCTTCGTCGCGGTCCTGCTGCTGGCGGGCGCATTGTTGGACGCTCCGTCGCTCCTTGCCGCGCTCTGGCCGGCTGCGGCCTATTACGTCCTCCATCTGTTCGAGGGTAACGCGATCACCCCGGTCTTCGTCGGCAGCCGGCTGACGATCTCGCCCTTCCTCGTCTTCATCTCCTTCATCTTCTGGCTCTGGCTATGGGGACCGATCGGTGCCGTGCTTTCGACCCCGATCGTCATCGTGGCCATGGTGGCGCAGGAAGAATTCACGCGTTACCGCCGCGAGAAGGCCAAGGCCGACGCAGAAGAGAAGCCGGAGGCACAGGCCGCCTGAGTGCCGCGGCCCGGAACAGAACCGGAGTGGACGCGTTGCGACACAGGCAGTGCCCCTTGCGGCGGCGACGTTGCATCGGCACCATTCCCTATTCAACAGCGACAGGAACTCATCGTCATGGCAACCACGACATCCGCAAAACGTCAGGCGGCTGCTGCCGCCAAGCGAGCCAAGGCAGAGGTCGAAGGCGGCGCCGAGGATGTCGCTGCGGAGGCACGCAGCGCCGGAGCACGCGCCAAGCGCCAGGCGAGCGCGCTGGAAGACACGCTTACGCGCAGCGCGGAGGATATCGCCGCGACCGTCGGCGAACGCCTGCGCGCCGTTGGCGTGGATACCGACAAGATGGTCGACATCGCCAAGGAGCAGGCGACCGAGCTGCAAAAGCTGATCGAGGACGAGATCCGCGAGCGGCCGCTGCGCGCGCTTGGGCTGGCGGCGGCAGTCGGGCTGTTCGTCGGCTTCCTGTCGGCGCGCTGATCATGTTCGGGGGGATCGGATCTTTCATCGCTTCGGAAATCTCCGGCGCGGTGAAGCGCAATGTCATCGTCTACGGCCTGTTCGGCCTGGCGGCGCTGCTGGTGCTCTGCGCCGGCGGCTACGCGCTCAACGCCCTGCACACGATGCTGGCGCTTCGCTACGGGGGGGTCGCCGCAAGCCTCTGGATCGCTGGCGGCTTGTTTGCGACGGCACTCCTCGCCTTCTGCATCGCGCTTTACGTCAAGGGCCGACGCAGGCCGCCTCGTCCGGCCGCGACGGCTGCGCTCGCCGCCGCCCCCCTCGCCGCAAAGCTGATCGGTTCGCGCATGAGCTGGCGCTTGGCCCTGGCTGGCGGAATCGTCGTCCTTGGCGCAATTCTCGGCCGTCAGATCGTGGCCGGCGGGGCAGAGGACGACGAAGAGGCTTGATCCGAGGCGCCCATGGCGGTGGATGGGCCGTGTCATTTTACATAGGGATGTCGGCATGCGTCCTTTAACAAGGCTGGCATGTCCGATCAGGTGAGGCCCCGTAGCCGCTTCTCGCTTCCGGCCCTTCCGGCCTTCAGCACACGGCTCCGCTCGGCAACGACGACGATCATCTCGATCGGTGTCGTCGCCGTGGCGGTGATCGTGGCTGCGTTGATCAATCAGCAGGCCCGGCGCACGGCGGATCTTGTCTCGCATGCGATCGAGATCCGCGAACGCGCGGAGCGCTTTCTCGGCCGCCTCCGCGATGCGGAGACGGGTCAGCGTGGATTTCTCCTGACCGGCCAGCCGAGCTATCTCGAGCCTTTCACCGAAGGGCGGGCGACGGCTGGCCCCGAGCTCGACATCCTGGCTGCGCTTGTCGATGCCGATCCGGCCCAGAAGGCGCAGGTGGCGAAGCTGCGTCAGGATATGGGCATCAAGTTCGAGGAACTCGATCGCACGATCACGCTGGAGCGGGCCGGACGCCGTGAGGAGGCGATCGCGCTCGTCCGCGATGCCGGCGGCATTGCGGCGATGGACCGGCTGCGCGACACGGTGCAGGAGATCCAGCAGGCCGAGAACACCCGTCTCCTCTCGCTCTATCGACGTGAGGAGCGCAGGCGGCTCTGGAGCAGCACGGGCATCGTCGTCGCGCTCGCCGGGCTCGCCTTCGCGGCCTGGCAGCAGCTACGCCGGCGCCAGCGCCGCACCGCCGCGCTGGCGGTCAGCAATGCCGAGCTCGAACAGATCGTCGGCGAGCGCACCCGCCAGCTCGAGAGCGAGCGCATGCGGATCGAGGCGCTGCTGCGCGACGTCAATCACCGCGTCGRCAACAACCTGGCCATGGTCTCGGCCCTGCTCAATGTTCAAAGCCGGCAGACGCGGCAGCCCGCGGTCAAGGCCGCGTTGGCGCAGGCGCAGTCCCGCATCCAGGCGATCGCGGCCGGCCAGCGCCGCCTGCGCCTCGACATCGAGACGGACGAGATCGATGCGCGTCCCTATATGGAGGACCTGCTGGCCGAGATCGGCAAGGCGGCGGAAGGTCGCCCGATCCGGATCGATCTCGACATGGAGTCGATCCGCCTTCCCGGGCGCGACGCGGTGTCCTTCGTCGTCATCGTCAACGAATTGGTGACCAACGCGATCAAGCACGCCTTTCCCGACGGCATGTCGGGATGCATCACCATCCGGCTTGCCCAGGATGAGGTGGAAGGCGTGCCGGTCCTGGCCATGACGATCGAGGATGACGGCGTCGGTTTTCCGGCCGAGGTTCAGAACAAGGGGCTTGGGCAGACGGTGATCGCGAGCCTGCTGCGCAGCATGCGGGCGAGCATGATGAGCCGGCCGCTGCATGCGGAATCAGGAGAACGTCCGGGAACACGGATCAGGGTGATCTTTCCGAAGCGGGAGACCCCGCCAACCTCGGCCTGACGCGGCTGGCGCTAACCCTGAACGGCCTCGTCGGGAGCGGGCTCTATCGCGCTCACGACGAAAGCGGCGACTTCCCGGATCGAGAAGGGCTTGCGCAGGAAGCGGGCGTTCCGCAGCGGCGCCGGCACCTCATGCGGAGCCGAACCCGACACGAACGCGAACGGCGTTCCTGTCTGCTGGAGCGCGCTCGCGACCTCGAAAGTCTTCCCCCCGACGACATCGATGTCGAGCAGGGCACAGGAAAGCTGGCGAGACGCGGCACGCCTCGCCTCTGCGACGGATTCGACCACGATCAGCTCGGCATCGGCACCGAGCTGTTCTGCGACGGCACTTTCGATGTCCATCGCGATAAACGGGTCATCTTCGACGATCAGAACGCGGATATCAGCCATTGACCGGCTTCTCACTCACTGCAATCCCAGCACGGCTCGATAACGTCATAGGATTGGCGATGTTCCTGCTCTCGCTCAGTATGGCCCGAAAAGCCTCGATTTTGAATCGAATTTGCCAAGTCAGGGTTAGCAAAACGTAATCTTGGGTCTTTTTTGCCTCCAGCTTAGCGCCGCCGGCCGGGAGCGACGAGCGTCAGCTCGAAGCTGGTGACGCCGACAGCGACATTGATGCCGCGATTGCCCTGGAAAGGCAGCGGCTGCAGGGTCACCGCGTTGTTGTCGCCGCCCACGAGGGTGTTGCCTCCCGCTCCGGGCGTTGCGCCTGTCGCCTTGTACTGGCCCGCGAGCGCTCCCAGCGGCGCACGCGCATAGGGGCCGTAGACGCGCCAGGCCAGCGCGGCGCTGCGGACGGAGGCGAGGTCGAGCCCGAAGCTCCGGACGATGCCGGTATAGTGCTGCAGGGGTCCGCGACGGGGGCGGAAACGGCACTCCATCGGCTTCTGCGCCGTCACGACCGGCGCCAGGCCGCCGCTGACTGTGCAGGACAGCCGGCCTGTCGGCGGTTCGCTCGACTGGGCCAGCGCAGGGGTGGACATGCTTGCCAGGCCAGCGAGGGCGGCAAGGGCAAGGAGGAGACGGGGTTGCCCAAAAGTCATCGCGTAGGCTCCTGGCGAGGTGACGGACGGAACGCCTCAAGAATCCCACAGTTCCGGCTTAGAGGAACCAAAGGAAGCTTGTTGCGTTGGCGCTTCATCTTGGCATGGGAACGTCGATGTCCGTGAGTCGCCCGCTGGGAGAAATCCCAATAATTCACGATCCGGTTCCGGACGCGGCCCTGCCGCCGTTCTGGGAGCTTGAGGATTTGATCGCGACCGGGCTCGATTGCGATGCGGCGCTGGCGGTGATGGCAGCGCGGCGCGCCGGCCCGAGACTCGTCGATGTCGACGACGCCGATGATTCCCCGGAGCGGCAATCGTTCCTCATGCGGTTCGACATCTCGGAATAGGCTCCGTTCACTGGCAGAAGCGTGATGCGCGCGAGCGCCGCGCCTGGATGTCGACGTGAAGGTGATTGGCGTGTGCGGCGTCTGAGCCGGGTCCCAGCGCCGTCATGAAGGCTCCGCAAGCCGATTGACGCACTCCATCGAGGAAGCGGTTCTGCGCAAGTCCCGAAGGCTTCTCGACCGAGATCACTTCCGATTTGCCGCCTTCCGCCAGCTTGAAGGCGAAGATGTCCAGAGCCTGACCCGTTGCGTGTTCGCTGATCGGGCCGGCCGAAGCGCGGTTGCGCCTTCGGCATTCCTGCCCTCCGCCGACACGCACCCCCGTCAATCCCATAGCGAAATGTCCCTGCGCAAGCGGCTGAACGCTGGTGTCGAGCCAATCGGCGACGGCTGATGCCATCGCGCAGCTGACGAGCGGCGCCGGATCGAACGTGACCGTGAGCGCTGCCTTGTTTCCGCGGAGGGCGAGGGCGTGGAGGCGAACCGGCTCTTCGACGCGACAGGCCGCGTCGGCTTGCCCGAGCTCCGACACGGCCGGCTCGATCCGGTTGCCGGGAATGGCCGCCAGCCTGGACAGGCATGTCGATGCGCTCGATGGCGTCGGCTCGGCCGGCGCCGGCTGCTCCGCTTGCGGCGGCTTGACCACGTTCCGCTCGACGGGTGCACGCGGCAGAAGCTCCGCAGGGCGCGGCGGGGGCAGGGGGCTGGCGGCAGCAGAAGGAGCGGGTTTTGCCTGTGCCGACGCGACACACGGACAGACCCAGACGGCCATCGCGATCAGTGCGGCTTGGACGTGGCCGGAGCGTATCGCAGAACTCAACCGTCGAGGGCCGCGGCGCCGGCGACGGCGAGGCTCGTCAAGGCTGCAAGTGCCAGCGACAAAACCTCCCCGCTCAGCGCTCCAGGCGCCACCGCTCCCGAAAACAACGCTGTCGCGATCGAACTCGCCGCGATTGCTGCTGACAAGCAGGTCATCGCCATGGCCCACGCCCTCCCGAACCGGATACCAAACCGACATCGTGACGCGAACGCTCGATGACGGGGCTTGTTCCCGAGCCCGCGACAAAAAAAGCCCGCGGTCGCGCCGCGGGCTTCGACGGTGGGAAAACGCCGGTTCAGGCGGCCTTGCGACCCGCGCGCCGGTCGAAGAACAGCGCCTGGCTGATCGCCGCCTTCACCGCTTCCGGCTGGAAAGGCTTGGTGATCAGGAAGGCGGGCTCGGGCCGGTCGCCGGTGAGCAAACGCTCGGGATAGGCGGTGATGAAGATCACCGGCACGTCGATCGACGACAGGATTTCGTTCACGGCATCGAGACCCGAGCTGCCATCGGCGAGCTGGATATCGGCCAGCACGAGCCCTGGCCGCTTCTTCGCGACGAGAGCGATGGCTTCGCGCTGGGTGCGGGCGACGCCGGTGACGGTATGGCCGAGCTCCTCGACCATCGTCTCGATGTCGAGCGCGATGATCGGCTCGTCCTCGATGATGAGCACGTCGGTTGCAACCTGCTCCGCGATCTCCTGGCCGGCGGTCTGGACCAGCGTGGCGGCATCGCCCGGGTTGATGCCCATGATCGTCGCGACCTCCTCGATGGAAAAGCCCTCGACTGTCCGCAGCAGGAAGGCCTGCCGCGGTCGCGGCGTCAGCGCTTCGAGATTGCGTTCGGCCGGAGCCCGCGTGAGCTCGACGATCGGCTCGCGCGTATCAACGCTGGCCGAGGACCAGAGCTTCAGAAAGGCTTGATAGAGGCCGATTCGCGGGTCGATCCCGCGGGGAAAGCCGGAAGGATCAGCCACCAGCGCTTCCAGCATCGCTACGACATAAGCGTCGCCGCTGGTTTGCGTGCCGGTGAGCGCGCGGGCAAACCGGCGCAGGTAAGGAAGATGAGGCGCAATTTCTTTGGCGATCGACATGAACGCATCCCTTTTATCGTGCCGAAATAATGGCTTAGGATGGGCCGCTGACAAGGAATTTATTTTTTGTCGGATGCGGAACTTTTTGGAATCTAGGCTGTTATTACGGCGCATTGGTGTCGCCACCGCCACTGGGCTTTGGTTTCGCCGACGAAGAAACGGAATGCGGGACTTGCTGGAAAAGCAGGCTCGGTTGTGGCGCGAGGGCTGATATGAGCAATCTGGATGCAGCGATGTCCGAACCCGACGGAGGCGATAGTGACGACTTCGAACTGGTTCTGGACCCGAAGGTGCAGGAATCCATCGGTCGCTCGCTGAAGGCCCATTACGACGACATCGTGAACGCGCCCGTGCCGGACAAGTTCCTCGTCCTGCTGGCGCAGCTTGAAGCCACCGAACAGCGCGCAGCCGGAGCGTCGTCCGATGAGCGCAAGTGATGCCAGGACCGCTGCCCAAGCCAACGAGTTCAAGGATGGCTTGATCCGCGAGATTCCCAATCTGCGTGCCTTCGCGGCTTCCCTGTCCGGCTCGATGCAGCTGGCGGACGACCTGGTGCAGGATACGCTGCTCAAGGCCTGGGGCAATTCCGACAAGTTCGAACCGGGCACGAGCTTGCGCGCCTGGCTGTTCACGATCCTGCGCAACACCTACTACTCCCTCTACCGCAAGCGCGGCCGCGAGGTGCAGGACAGCGAGGGCACCTATGCCGAGCGCATGGCGACCCATGGCAACCAGGAGAGCCATCTCGACCTCGCCGATTTCCGCAAGGCGCTGGCGAAGCTCCCCGAGGAGCAGCGGGAAGTCCTGATCATGGTCGGTGCGACCGGCCTGTCCTACGAAGAGGCTGCCGACATCTGCGGCGTGGCCATCGGCACCATCAAGAGCCGGGTCAATCGGGCGCGGACCAAGCTCGCCGAACTGCTCTCGATAGGCGGGGTCGACGATCTCGGGCCGGACCGCACCAGTGCGGCAGCGATGCAAAGGGTCGGTTCCGAACCTGTTGGTTCCTGATGCGTCTGGCGAGAATCAGCACCGTTCGCGGGCGCCTTCTGGCCCTGCTGATCGCCATTGCGGTGCCGGTCGGATGTGCCTCCGCATTCGCAGCCTATGCAACCTACCGGGCCGCCATAGCGACGATCGAAACCGCACAGGCCCGGGCCGTCGATGACTTCGCGGTGCGGACACGGGTCTGGTATCGCGGCGCTTCACGGGCTTTGCTCGCCTTCGGCACGGTGGCGATCGATGCGCGCCTCGACGGCGCTGTTTGCGAAGAGGCCGCGCTGGGGGCGTTGAAACGGGCGAGCGGCTTCCGTGCGTTCTTCCTGCGCAGCGCCGACGGACGCGTTTGCGCGGGCTCTCTCGACGCAGGTCTATCAAGCGAGATGATGAGCAACGTCGCCCGGCAACTTGCCGGGCTTTCTTCTGTCGCGACCTGGAACGGAGCCGATCTCGGCAGGCTTCGCTACGATCAGGTCACGCTCGCGGGTCGTCGTTACCTCGCCGTTCTGATGGCGGACGAACAGGCCTCGGGCGGGGGGCTGCAGGAGGCCCTTCTCCTGACGACTCCGGATCTGCTGGAGAACGTGTTCGACCTCGGCGATGGCGGCCGGGATATGAATGTCGCCTTGATCGGCCGTGGTGGCGCTGTTGTGGCCAGCCGCGGCGAGGATGCCGACATGTCATGGCTGCCGCAGCAGGATCGCCTCCCGACCGGGCGCGAGCGCTGGACGGCACCAAGCCGGTCAGGTCCAGGCCGCATTTATACGGCCCGGATGGTCGCCGAGCCGGACTTCTACGTCATAGCCAGCTTCGACGACGGACCTGCCAAAGCCGCGCGCGTGCAGTTCATGGTGCTTCTGCTGGCGCCGCTCATCACGCTTGGCTTGCTCTGCCTCGTCTATCTGCGGGCGATCGACAAGCACTGCGTTCGCTGGCTGCGCGGCATCGAGGCGGCCGCACGGGCCCGGGCTTCCCTAGGGCGGACGAGAGCGGCGATCGCCGACGACATGCCGAGCGACATCCGCAGTGTGGCGGAAGCCTTCAACGCCATGGTCGACGAGCAGGAGGTGCGTCAGCGCCGGCTCCAGACCGCGCTCGACGACAACCGCTTTCTGGTGCGTGAGCTGCATCATCGGGTGAAGAACAGCCTGCAGGTCGTCCAGAGCTATATCGGCCTGAGCAAGCGCGATTATCGCAACGAGGCCCGGCTGGCGCTCGCCGATGCCGAGTGCCGTGTCCATGTGCTCTCTGCCGCCTATCGCTTCACCCTGGCCGACGGCGAGATGCAACCGGTCCGCGTCGACCTGTTCCTCGACGATGTCGTCACCATGATCTCGAACCTGATCCGCAGCCGCGACCAGTGGGTCACGAGCCGGATCGATACCACGGCGACACTCTCGGTCGACCGCATCATCCCATTGGGGTTCCTGGTGGCGGATGTCGCTTCACGCGCGCTGCGCAGCACGCCCGAAGTGCGGATCACGGTCAGCGTCGTCGATATCGATGAAGCCACGATCGAAGTCGGCCTCGACGCCGACCGCGAGATCAGCCATGGCGCCCCGCCGCGCATCTTCGCCGGCCTCATCGCCCAGATCGAGGCCGTTCAGACGGCCGATCCCCAGAGCCATTCGCTCGGCCGCTGGCGCGTCAGGCACGCCGTCTGAGCGCTATGGCTGCGCGGCCTGCGCCGGCTCGATCGCAACGCCGACGCTGAGCCCCAGGAAGGAGCCGGCCGGCCCGACGAAGCTACCTGCGACGGCCGAGGCATCCTCCGGTACGCGCGCTACAGCGACACGCAGGAGCTGCCGGTCGGCGACGAGATCGTTGGTCGGGTCGAACTCGACCCAGCCATCGCCGGGGATGAAGACGTCGGCCCAGGCATGGGTCAGCCCGACGGCGCTGATCAGCGACGATGCCTCCAGGCTCCGGTCATGGATGTAGCCGGTGACGAAGCGCGCGGCGAAACCCATGCGCCGGGCGAGCTCGATGAACAGCCAGGCATAGTCGCGGCACGAGCCGCTGGAGTTTTCCAGCGTATCGACGGGATGCTGCGTCCCCTCGTCGAAGCGCACGGCATAGGAAAGCGCATCGTGGATCGCATGGGCCAGATCGCGCAGAAGATGGCCCGAGCCCTGGCCGATCCGGGCTCTGAAATCTGCGAGCCAGCGATCGAGATGCTTGTCGGGGTCGGCGCTGGCGAGCATCAGGAAAGGCTGGAGAACCGCTCGCTCGTTTTCGCTGTAGACCACGCCTGTGAGCGCGGCCCCGGGCTTGATTTCGGTCCGGGGCAGGGCCGAGCCGAAGCGCTGGAGCGTCAGGATGCTGACRATCTCGAGCGTATCGGCCTCGGCTTCGAAATTCGCGATGGCGACGGGGTTGCCGTAGGCGTCATGCATCCAGGTGAGATGGGCGTGCGGCGAGATCGAGAGCGCGGTGTCGAAGACACGCAGGTCGAAGCTGTCGCGCGGCCGCAGCATCAGCCGGTGCGGACCGAAGGCCACGGGCTGGGCATAGCGGTAGGTCGTTGCGTGCCGAATGCGCAGCAGCATGGGGTTTCCGCCTGCAAGAAGCCAAAAAATAAGCCGCCAGAGGCGGCTTTGAAGTGCGACGCGAGGATGCGTCGCGCATGTAACGCGGGAAATCCCGTCAGGTTCCGCTGCTACGCATTTTTAGATCCTCACGTGCTCAGCGTACAATGTGCGTGACGAGCCCGCCCGCCATCGCCTGCTGCGAAGGCGAGGCGATCGCACGCTTCGCGGTGCTCTGCGCGCGGTCCGAGCGATCGACCGCGGCGAACCGGAGATCGGCAGCCTGATCACGCTCGCCCTTGGCCAGCGCGACGGTCGTCGAACTCTGGTCCGTCGGCGCCTGCAATTGTGCTCCGAGCGTCAGGCCGGTGACGGCTGCGCCCATGAATCCAAAGAAGAAGAGGGCTCGTGCAGCCGGGGCAAGACTGGCTTTCGGCATATCTGTCTCCCAACGCTTTCCGACGCCAAACGTCGGGTTTCAGCAGGAAAACGCGACGGAAGCCCTGATGGTTCCCTTGGTCCCGGCAGGGAACGCGTGGCCGCCTGTCTGCGTTGGGCGATTGCCGGCGCTTTCCGCATCGGCCTCGGGGGATCGATCCGCTCATGAACATCGTCAGTAGGCAGGGACGGTTGGGCACGCCCTGCCTTGCCTGCCCGCTGCGGCTGAAACCCGCTTTCAAGGACAAGACCGACGACGAAATCCGATTCATCCAGGCGATGAAGATCGATCATCGCGCGCTGCCGGCAGGCGCCGACATCATCCACCCCGGACAGGAGGATGCGGAACTCTATACGCTCTATTCGGGCTGGGCCTTCCGCTACAAATCCCTGCCGGATGGGCGCCGCCAGATCCTGAATTTCCTGCTGCCGGGCGACCTCGTCGGGCTGCAGGCCACTCTGCTCAGCGCTTCCGAGCACGGCATCGAGGCGCTCACCGAGGTCGAGCTTTGTGTCTTCTCGCGCAGGCGGATCTGGGATCTGTTCGTGAAAATGCCGTCGCTGGCCTATGAGCTGGCGTGGCTGGGCTCGCGCGAGGAGAGTCTGATCGACGACAATCTGACGTCGGTGGGCCAGCGCAACGCAGGCGAGCGCGTGGCGGCGCTGGTGATCTCGCTCTATCACCGGGCCGATGCGCTTGGCCTGGTGAGCAACGACAGCTTCGCCTTTCCGCTCTCGCAGCAGCAGCTTGCCGATGCACTCGGCCTCTCGCTCGTCCACACCAGCAAGACCTGGTCGCGCCTGCGCAAGGCTGGCCTGTTCTCGCTGTCGGGAGGGCGCCTGACATTGCTCAATCCCCGCCTCACGGCGCGTATGGCCTCGGTCTACGAGCAGAATTCGACGCCCAGGCCGCTGATCTGAAGCATTTGTCCGATGGTTGTTGGCTGGAAAGCGGAAAAGAGCTTGGCGGGCGGCCGCTCTTGACCCCATATGCCGCACAGGTAACGTTCGTCCGCGTCAGACGCGTCGTCTCTGCGGCGATCAAGGGGTGCCATGTCTTCGACGGTTCGTCATCGTCCGCGCGCTACGTCGCTTGCCGCTCGCCTCGGGCAGTCCCGTGTAGCGTCGCGGATCGAAGGCGAAATGCGGGTGACGGCCGCCGACCTCGTCGACAGCGTCGCCGAAGCCAAGCTCAAGGTGGCGGCTGTCCGCTACAAGGTCGAGAGCGAGGTCCGCAGCACCGCCGAGAAGTTCAAGAGCCGCGTCAGCGAGGCCAAGGCGAAGCTTGGCGATGAGGCCCGCTTCATCAAATCCTGGATCGACGATCCACGCCGCACGGGTTCGGTGACGCCGTCGAGCCCGGCGCTCGCGCGGCGGATGGCATCCTTCGTCGATCCGGAACAACCCGGCCCGGTCATCGAGATCGGCCCCGGCACCGGCCCCGTCACCGAGGCGCTGATCGAGCGCGGCATCGACGAAAGCCGTCTGATCCTCGTCGAATTCAGCCCGGAGTTCTGCGAGCTCCTGCGTCGGCGCTTTCCACGCGCCACCGTTGTGGAGGGCGATGCCTATGCGCTCGCCGCCACGCTTTCCGGCCATCTGCACGAGAAGGCGATCGCGCTCGTCTCGAGCCTGCCGCTGTTCAACCGCCCCCCGGCCACGCGCTCGGCGCTGGCTCGCGAGGCGTTCCCCCTGCTCGTCCAGGGCGCGCCCTTCATCCAGTTCACCTATTCGGTGATCTCGCCGATCCCGCGCAAGGGCTCGGGCCTCAAGGCGTTCGTCTCGGACTGGGTGCTGCGCAACATCCCGCCCGCACGCGTCTGGGTTTATCGTCAAAATCGCTGAAGATATGAGCTTTCGGCATCCCTGCGTTGCAGGCCGGGCGTGATTCGCGCGGCTTTCCTCACCGAATCGTAATACCTCGCTGTTACGCAGCCCTTTGCGACCGGCTGCCCCGCTGGCCTGTTCGCCAGAGGAGCCGGTTCAGCCGATGAGTGCCCCAGTCCTCCGTTTCAGCCTGCCGCGCTGGCGCGTGACGCGCTGGCTTGCGGATGCTGGTCCGGATGTTCCGCCGGAGATCCGGGTCGCGCTGGTGGGCAGCCTCTACGGCACGCTGCCGATCTTCGCAGGCGGCGTGATCAATTCGCTGGCGGTCTCGTTTCTGATCACGCTGCGCATTCCGACCCTGCCGTTCATGCTCTGGTGCGCCTTCGAGGTCATCTGCTGTTTCGTGCGCCTGCTCGTCCTGGTGAGCGCACGCCGTCGCGCGGCCCGTGGCGACTCGACACCGACGGATCTCTATCTCCTGCTCGGCATCGCCTGGGCGGCCGGCATCGGGGCCGGGACCTTCCTCAGCCTGACGAGCGGCGACTGGGTGGCGGCGGCGCTCGCCTGCCTGTCCGCCGCCGCGATGGTCGGCGGCATCTGCTTCCGCAATTTCGCCGCGCCGCGCATGGCCGGCGTGATGATCGTGCTGACGCTCGGGCCCTGCGTGCTGGCGGCGCCGTTCCTCTCCGAGCCGATCATGCTGATCACCTTCATGCAGATCCCGTTCTATCTCTTCAGCATGACGGTCGCGGCCTACAAGCTGAACGCGATGCTGATCTCGACGATGCGGGCGGAGCGCGAGAACGCCTTCCACGCGCGGCATGACATGCTGACGGGGCTGTCGAACCGGGCCGGGCTGGCGACAGYCTTCACCAGCCGGTTCGAGAGCGAGGCGGCGCCGCGCGGGCTTGCCCTGGTCTATCTCGACCTCGACGGCTTCAAGGCCGTCAACGACAGCTACGGGCACATGGCCGGCGATGCCCTGCTCCAGCTCGTGGCCGAGCGTCTGCGCGGCCTCGTCCGCGCTTCCGACATTGCAGCCCGTATCGGCGGCGATGAGTTCGTCGTCCTCTCCGAGCAGACCGAGCGCGTCCAGCTCCAGCGCTTCGGCGAGCGGATCGTGCGCGAGATCTCCGAGCCCTATGAGCTCGACAGCGGGCACAAGCTTCACATCGGCGCCTCGATCGGCATTGCGCTCGCCCCCGAGCATGGCCGCGACATGAACAGTCTGATGACGGCGGCCGATGCCGCGCTCTATCAGGCGAAGTCGCGCGGCAAGTCGCTCTGCATCATCGCCGCCCAACGCCCCGCGATCGACGGTGGCCCGTCAGGTGGGGCGCTCCGCCTCCATTGACGATTGATGCCCGTCGCCTGTTCCGCCGGGCTTGACCCGCCGGCCCGGCTCGGGCTTGCCTGAAGCGCGCAACAGCCGGGATCGCAGCGTGACGGATATCGGGCGGCTCGTCCGCGACATTGCCGACGAGATGCGCGACGCCGGCGAGCGCGGCGAGGCCGCGACCTATATCCCGCCGCTCGCCCGCATCGATCCCCACCAGTTCGGGCTCTGCGTCGTCACCGCGGATGGCGAGGTTCACGCTGCCGGCGACAGCGACGAGCCCTTCTCGATCCAGAGCGTCTCCAAGGTCTTCGCCCTGACCCAGGCGCTCGGCAAGGTCGGCGACACGCTCTGGCGTCGCGTCGGGCGCGAGCCCTCCGGCACGCCGTTCAATTCGATCGTCCAGCTCGAGCGCGAGCAGGGCGTGCCGCGCAATCCCTTCATCAATGCCGGTGCGCTGGTCGTCGCCGACGTCAATCTCGCCGGCCATGAGCCGCGCGTCGCCATCGGCGAACTGCTGCGCTTCGTCCGCTATCTCGCCGACGACGACGCGGTCATCATCGACGAGGCCGTGGCGCGGGCCGAGCAGGCCACCGGCTTCCGCAACATCGCGCTCGCCAACTACATGAAGGCCTTCGGCAACATCACCCATGCGCCGGAGCTGACGCTCGGCGTCTATTTCCACCAATGCGCCATAGCTATGAGCTGCCGCCAGCTCGCCATGGCAGGGCGCTTCCTGATGCATGGCGGGCTCTACGAGCCGGGTGGCTCACGCGTGGTATCGGCCCAGCGCGCGCGCCGCATCAACGCGTTGATGCTGACCTGCGGCCATTACGACGCCTCGGGCGATTTCGCCTTCCGCGTCGGCCTGCCCGGCAAGTCCGGCGTCGGCGGCGGCATCCTCGCCATCGCGCCGGGCAAGGCCGCGATCGCGGTCTGGTCGCCTGGCCTCAACGCCAACGGCAATTCGCTGCTCGGCACGCTGGCGCTGGAACGACTGGCGGACGCCACCGGCTGGTCGGTCTTCGCGCGGTAGGAGGCCCCACTCCAGAACCTCGCCGTCATTCCGGACAAGCGGCGAAGCCGCGCCGATCCGGAATCCATCGAAGGACGCTGCGCTCTACGATGGATTCCGGGTCAAGCCCGGAATGACGGTGTGGTTCTGGGTGAACTCAGCACGCTCTAGCTCCGCAATCCCGGCGCTTCCTGCCCGGTGCGGGCGACGTATTCCGTGTAGCCGCCGCCATAGGCGTGGACGCCCTCCGGCGTCAGTTCCAGCAGACGGTTCGACAGCGCGGCCAGGAAATGGCGGTCGTGCGAGACGAACAGCATCGTGCCCTCATATTGCGAGAGCGCGGTGATCAGCATCTCCTTGGTCGCGATGTCCAGATGGTTGGTCGGCTCGTCCAGCACGAGGAAGTTCGGCGGGTCGTAGAGCATCATCGCCATGACCAGGCGCGCCTTCTCGCCGCCGGAGAGCACGCGGCAGCGCTTCTCGACATCGTCGCCGGAGAAGCCGAAGCAGCCGGCCAGCGACCTGAGCGAACCCTGCCCGGCTTGGGGAAAACGGTCCTCCAGCGCCTCGAACACCGTGCGCTCGCCGTCGAGCACCTCCATGGCATGCTGGGCGAAATAGCCGAGCTTGACGCTGGCGCCGATGTTGACGATGCCGGTATCGGGCTCGGCCGTGCCGGTGACGAGCTTCAGCAGCGTCGACTTGCCGGCCCCGTTGACGCCGAGCACGCACCAGCGCTCCTTGCGCTGGATCTGGAAGTTCAGCCCGTCATAGATGCTCCGGCTGCCATAGGCCTTGTGCACGTTCTTGAGGCTGACGACGTCGTCGCCTGAGCGCGGCGCCGGCTGGAATTCGAAGGCGACGGTCTGGCGCCGCCGCGGCGGCTCGACGCGCTCGATCTTGTCCAGCTTCTTGACGCGGCTCTGCACCTGCGCGGCATGGGAGGCGCGCGCCTTGAAGCGCTCGATGAAGGCGATCTCCTTGGCGAGCATCGCCTGCTGGCGCTCGAACTGCGCCTGCATCTGCTTCTCGGCCAGCGCCCGCTGCTGCTGGTAGAACTCGTAATCGCCCGAGTAGCTGGTCAGCGCGCCGCCATCGATCTCGACGATCTTGCCGACGATGCGGTTCATGAACTCGCGGTCATGCGAGGTCATCAGCAGGGCGCCGTCATAGCCCTTGAGAAAAGATTCCAGCCAGATCAGGCTTTCGAGGTCGAGATGGTTCGAGGGCTCGTCGAGCAGCATCGCGTCGGGCCGCATCAGCAGGATGCGGGCGAGCGCGACGCGCATCTTCCAGCCGCCGGAGAGCGCGCCGACATCGCCCTCCATCATCTCCTCGCTGAAGCCCAGCCCCGCCAGAACCTCGCGCGCCCGGCCGTCGAGCGCATAGCCGTCGAGTTCCTCGAACCGGCCCTGCACCTCGCCATAGCGGGTGATGATCTCCTCCATCTCGTCGGCCCGGTCGGGATCGACCATCGCCGCTTCGAGCTCGGCGAGCTCGGCCGCGACCGTGCTGACCGGGCCGGCGCCGTCCATCACCTCGGCGACCGCGCTGCGGCCGGCCATCTCGCCGACATCCTGGCTGAAATAGCCGATGGTGGTGCCGCGATCGATCGAGACCACCCCTTCGTCGGGCGCCTCCTCGCCGGTGATCATCCGGAAGAGCGTGGTCTTGCCGGCGCCGTTGGGGCCGACCAGCCCGACCTTCTCGCCCTTCAGCAGCCCGGCCGAGGCCTCGATGAAGACGATCTGCTTTCCGTTCTGCTTGCTGATGTTCTCGAGGCGAATCATGGAGTTGGGAACCTTGGCAGGGGAACGCCCATCACCGGCGTGAGTCGGCGAGGGGTGGAACCGCGCCGTCATCCCGGGCTTGACCCGGGATCCATCGAAGGGCGCCGGAGCTCTACGATGGATCCCGGATCGGCGCCGCTTCGCGGCTTGTCCGGGATGACGGGGAATGAGCGAATTGATCGGAGAGCGCTCTACGCGATGAAGACGACAAGGGGAAGGCTGTCGGCTGTCATCCGACGCAAATCGCCGCGCTGCGGGCATTGGCCGCGCTCAGGAGATCGGCGGGCGCAAGCGCGATCTGCAGGCCACGCTGTCCGCCATTGACGTAGACCAGCGTCTCGCCCGAGGCGGCTTCGTCCACGATCGTCGGCAGCTTGCGCTTCTGGCCGAAGGGGCTGACCCCGCCGACCTTGTAGCCGGTCAGCCTCTCGGCATCCGGCACCGGCATCATCGCCGCCGCCTTGCCGCCGAAAGCCGCCGCGACCTTCTTCATGCTGGCCTCGCGGTCGGAAGCGAGCACGATGCAGACCGGCTTGCCGTCGACCCGCGCGATCAGCGTCTTGAGCACGCGCTGCGGCGGCTCGCCCAGCGCCTCCGCCGCCTGCAGCCCGACGCGCTCCGCGTTGGGATCGTAGGCATAGCTGCGCAGTTCGAACGCGATGCCGAGTTGCTTCAGCGCCAATGTGGCGGGTGTCGTCTGGGCCATTATCTCGCGGCTATCGAGGCTTCCGGCAAAACCGGCGCGGCGGTCGCTGCCGTCGCCATGGGAGCCTGATAGCCATTCGCCGGCCGCCCGAAAAGAGCAGTGCTTCGTGCTTCTGCCGATGGAGTCGAGCTCTGGGGACAGTTAGTACTTCACCACGCGGGCGCCGGGGACGGGTTCCGGAGGTGGCGCCGCCTGCGCGACATGGCCGAGCGGGAAGGCGACGCTGACCAGCCCGATCGTCCCCTGCGGCCGATTTTCGACGCTGACTTCGCGCAGGATCTTGAGGCGCGTCGAGACAGGCGTCCCGGCGACGACGAAGGTATAGCCGATCGAGCCGCCGATCGCCGTGGTGCGCCCCTTGTAGGGCCCGAGGGAGGCGCCGGCGCCGCTATCCGCCGTGACCTGCTGATAATGCGAGACCTGGGCGCCGACCGTCAGCTCCTTGGTGAGCGAATAGGTGACGGCGAGGTCGCCATGGACGGCATTGCCGCTCTTGTAGTCGGTATCGTCGTTCTTGCCGTTGATCTCGAAGCCGACGGCGCCCGAGATGTCGAGGCCGATTTTCGGATCGAACCAGGTTGCCGCCGCATAGAGATCGCCGATCCAGCGATTGAACGACAGGTTGGACAGCTGGCCATCCTGATAGGTGCCGGAAGGAATGTTGACGGCGGCGCCGACCTGCCAATGGAAGTTGCCGGCATGCCAGCCGACGAAGCTCGTCATGACGGGATCGCCGAACAGGAATTCCGAATCCCGCAGCTTCACGCCGAACCCGCGGCCGAGACGAGGCGCGGCGATCAGCGCTCCCGCGCTGACGCGCGGCTGGCCGAAAGGCAGGGTGACGGCGAAGGCCAGGTTGCCGCCGAGAATCTCGACAGGCGTGACCCAGGTCGGCGTGGCGAAGTTGACGCGCGCCTGGACCTTGACATTGGTGAGGACGGAGCCGCCAATCTGCGTCTGCGTGCTTGCCGAAAGGCGTCCTGAGTACGAATAGAAGTCGTTCTCGAAGTAGAAGCCGGGTGGCGGGACGATGCCGGCGCCGGGGCCGCGAAGTCCCGGAACGAAAAGGCTGGCGCCGCTTTCGGTGGCGAAGACCGCATCGGGAACGGCACCGACAGCAACCCATGCCGTTGCTGCGAAGACAGCCGTACCTATACGCCGCGTGATCGATGTCCCTGACCCCTCGTGCGGACGCTGGACCGATTTGCTGGGGTCGTCAAGGCGAGCGGCCTGACGATTGCTGCAGGCGAAAACAGGATTGTTACGGTTACATGGTGTCCCGACGGCGAGGACTGGAGTCACACTATTCATGTGCCCGTTCGTCTGATGAAAGCGTGGCGATGGAAAACGCGCAAAGACGCGGCCTGGCTCGCCTGATGCTCCGGTGGCCACAAAAGCGCCCAGCGCTCAAGGCTCGGTTCGGCAGCGATGCGCGGCTTGCGGAGTTGTGCGAAGCCTATGAAGTCGCCTGCGAGGCGGCTTCCTACTGGGACAAGTCCCCGTCGCCCGCTGCCCCCGAACGGGCGCAAGAGTATCGCTCGCTGATGGTCGCGACAGAGCAAGATATCCTGAAGCGGATTTCTTAAGGTCGTCGGGAATCGCGAGTGTGCCATGCGTCTTCAGGCTTGCTGACACGGCCAACTGCACGTCATACTTGGAACAGTACATTATATCGACGTGGTTTCGGTCCAGCGGCGAGGACGAAGCGATGGGCGAGAGCTTGAACAGCAGGCGGGAACCACCGGGGGCCGAACAGGTCTTCGGAGCTCTCGAACGATTGCTGACTTCCGATGAACTGCGTCTTTCGGAGCGCAACCGGCGCTTCCTGTCCTTCGTGGTCACGCAGGCCATCAGAGGCACGGCGGATCGCATCAAGGCTTATACGATCGGCGTCGATGTCTTCGGGCGCGATGAAGCCTTCGATCCGGCGACGGATCCGATCGTCAGGATCGAGGCGACACGCTTGAGAGCGGCCCTCGCATCCTATTACGAGCAGGTGGGATCTGAAGCGGCGGTCAGGATTTCGCTTCCCAAGGGCAGTTACGTGCCGGCATTCGACTGGGCTGCCTTGGCGCACGGCGCGGAAGCCGGCGGGGATCTCGTCGAGAAGAGGGCCGGCATGCCGCCGCTCTCGGCGCAGGTGATCGTTCAGGATCATACCGGGCGGGGCAATGAAGACATGGCGGCACGCGCCGAGCTCTTCGTCGATGCGCTCGCGATGACGCTGCAGAAGGCTTCCTTCACCGTCCATGTCGTGCCGCCGGAGGAGCGCCGTGCCGCCGCCGACGCGATCCAGGCCATCTACTGTGCGCCGCATGAGGCGCTTTCGCTCGATATCGCCGTTCGCCCCGTCGATGCCAAGATGCGTTACTCCTGGCGCCTGGGCGATCTCGCAACAGGCGAGGTCCTGGCCACCAGCTTCCGCGACTACGTGGTCGCGAGCGCATCCGGCTATGAGGGCGTCGACGATCTCGCCGCCGACGCGACCAGCGCCATATCCGCGGCCATCGGCCTGCGCCGGCGCGCACAAGGCCGGGTTCCGTAACCGTTACAGGCTTAAGCCCCAAATTGGTCCATGCAATGCTCAGGTGCGTGCGCGGACGAACGCTGTGTCAGCTATGTCTCCACGGTTGCAATGTGAAACCAGGAGCATTTCATGGAACGCCATAAATTCCTGGCCGCGGCAGCACTGGCTGCCGTCCTGGGTCTCTCGGGGGGCGCGGCGAAGGCTCAGCAACCTGCGCCTGCATCGGCGCCCAGCCGGCCGAACATCCTCGTGATCTTCGGCGACGACATCGGCCAGTCGAACATCAGTGCCTACACGCAGGGGTTGGTTGGCTACAGAACGCCGAACATCGACCGGATCGCCAAGGAAGGCATGATGTTCACCGACTATTACGCGGAGAACAGCTGCACGGCGGGACGCTCTTCCTTCATCACGGGGCAGACGCCCAAGCGCACCGGTCTCACCAAGGTCGGCATTCCCGGCGCGCCGGTCGGCCTGCAGGACCGCGACATCACCATTGCCCAGGCGCTCAAGGCCCGCGGCTACGCGACCGGGCAGTTCGGCAAGAACCATCTCGGTGACCGCGATGAATATCTGCCGACCCGGCACGGCTTCGACGAGTTCTTCGGCAACCTCTACCATCTCAATGCCGAGGAGGAGCCCGAGCGGCCGTACTGGCCCAAGCAGGACACGGCCTATGTCAAGGCCAACTCGCCGCGCGGCGTGCTCAAGGCCTCTGCCGACGGCAAGATCGAGGATACCGGCCCGCTGACCAAGAAGCGGATGGAGACGATCGACGACGAGACGACCGCGGGCGCGATCGATTTCATGCAGCGTCAGGTCCGGGCCAACAAGCCGTTCTTCACCTGGATGAACACGACGCGCATGCACGTGTTCACGCATATTCGCGAAGCCAACAAGGGCAAGAGCGGCATGCCCGGCAACGACTATGCCGACGGCATGCTCGAGCACGACGAGGATGTCGGCAAGCTGCTGAAGGCGGTCGACGATCTCGGCATCGCCAGCAACACCATCGTTATTTACGCCACGGATAACGGTCCGAACCGCTTCTCCTGGCCGGATGCGGCGACCTCGCCGTTCCGCAACGAGAAGGATTCGAACTGGGAAGGCGCCTTCCGCGTGCCGGCCATGGTCCGCTGGCCTGGAAAGATCAAGCCGGGCGAGGTCTCCAACGAGATGTTTTCAGGCCTCGACTGGTTCCCGACCCTGCTCGCTGCGGCCGGCGACACGGACGTCAAGGAGCGCCTGCTCAAGGGTACGAGCGTCGAGAACAAGACCTTCAAGGTCCATCTCGACGGCTACAACCAGCTGCCCTACCTGACCGGCCAGCAGCCGAAGGGCAACCGCACCGACTTCGCCTATTTCAACGATGACGGCGTGCTCGTCGCCTATCGCCACGAGAACTGGAAGGCCGTGTTCTGCGAGATGAAGTATCCCGGCGGCTTCGACGTCTGGAAGGAGCCCTTCGTCTGCCTGCGCGTGCCGAAGATCTTCAACCTGCGCATGGACCCCTTCGAGCGCGCCGACATCGTCTCGGACCAGTACAATGCCTGGCTGGTCGACAACGTCTATCTGGCCGGCTGGCTGGTGACCAAGGCGGCCGGTTTCCTCGAAACCTTCATCGAATATCCGCCGAGCCAGGAAGCGCCGAGCTTCTCGATCGATCAGGTGGCGCGCGACGTGGAGGCGAAGATCAAGGCCAATGCCGCCAAGGCTGCTCCCAAGTAACGAGACGCACAAACCCGGTCGGCGCACTCCGCCGACCGGGCCCTTGCCCGAATTGGCCTCGTTTACCGACGGGTGCTCCGTTGGCTCATGACGTTTCTCCTCCGGATGTCGCGGCTTTTCCTGAGGGGYCATCGCCCAAGCTGAAGCCGGATCGAAGAGCTTCTTTTTCTGCACGGGAAGGTGGAAGATCGGAGATGCTCAGCCGGAAGATGTCGAGCGGGATGCCGACGCATTGCAACGATTGCCGGAACCCTGGATTGGAAGGCTCCCGCGATGCGGCCGGATGACATCATCGAGCGCTTCCGGGTGACCGACGGAGACGGCTTCCGCCTGAAGCGTTTCGACCCCGCCGATACCTGCGGGCTCGATATCGACAAGGACGCGGCGAAGCAGTTGCTGCAGGACGGCGTGAGACGACTGCACGAGTTGCAGGAGCGGCTCTACGCCGGCAGGCGCTGGTCCGTGCTCATCGTGCTGCAGGCGATCGACACCGCCGGCAAGGACGGCACGATCGAGCACGTCATGTCCGGCGTGAACCCGCAGGGCTGCCGGGTCACCTCCTTCAAGGCGCCGAGCCAGCTGGAGCTGAGCCATAACTTCCTCTGGCGCGCCACCTGCGCGCTGCCGGGGCGCGGCGAGATCGGTATCTTCAACCGGTCCTATTACGAGGAGGTCCTCGTCGTCCGCGTCCATCCCGAGCTGCTGAAGAAACAGGGGCTGGCGCCGAAGCTGATCGGCAAGGACGTCTGGCAGCAGCGTTTCAAGAGCATCCGCGAGTTCGAGCACCACCTGACGCGAAACGGGACCATCATCCTGAAATTCTTCCTTCATCTCTCGAAGGACGAGCAGCGCCGCCGCCTGCTGGAGCGGATCGACCAGCCCGACAAGAACTGGAAGTTCGATCCCGCCGATATCGCCGAGCGCCGCCACTGGGACGCCTATCAGGCAAGTTATGAGGAGGCCATCGCCAGTACCGCGACCAAGACGGCGCCCTGGCATGTTGTTCCCGCCGACAACAAGTGGTTCACTCGGCTGTTCGTCGCCGCCGCGATCGTGGATTGTCTGGAAAAGTGCAAGCTCAAATTCCCGAAGGTCGATGACGACGCGCGCGAGGCGATGGCGCAGGCCCGGAAAGAACTTCTGGCCGAGGGCGATCTCGGCGGGAGCCGCCTGACGAAAGGCCGAGACGATGGTTGACGCTGCGATTCTGGACGTGCCCGCTGCGACCGAGGGGATGATCCGCATTGCCGGCGGCACCTTCCATATGGGGTCGGACAAGCATTATCCGGAGGAGGCGCCGAGCCATCGCGTCAGCGTCGACCCGTTCTGGATCGATGCGACGCCGGTGACGAACCGGCAGTTCCGCTCCTTCGTCGAGGCGACCGGCCATGTGACCTTCGCCGAGATCGCGCCGGACCCGAAGGATTACCCGGGCGCCCTCCCGCATATGCTGCGGGCGGGATCGCTGATGTTCGATCCGCCGTCGCATCCCGTCGATCTGCGCAACTGGGCGCAGTGGTGGGCGTTCAAGTTCGGCGCGACCTGGCGCAAGCCCTACGGTTCGGGATCCTCGATCAAGGGCATGGACGACCATCCCGTCGTCCATGTCGCCTATCGCGACGCGGAGGCCTATGCGGCGTGGGCCGGCAAATCGCTGCCGACCGAGGCGGAGTGGGAATTCGCCGCCTGGGGCGGGCGAGAAGACGCCGAATTCGCCTGGGGCGACGAGCTCGTGCCGGCCGGCCGTCACATGGCGAATATCTGGCAGGGGAATTTCCCCAGCGAGAACACCAAGGATGACGGCTGGGCCCGCACCTCGCCGGTCAAGGCGTTCCCGGCGAACGGCTACGACCTCTACGACATGATCGGCAATGTCTGGGAGTGGACATCCGATTTCTGGTCGGTGCGCCATCAGGCAGACGCACCCAAGGCCTGTTGCGTGCCGCAGAACCCGCGCGGGGGGCCGGAGGCCGAGAGCTACGATCCCCGCCAGCCGACGATCCACATTCCCCGCAAGGTACTGAAGGGCGGCTCCCATTTGTGCGCGCCGAGTTACTGCCGGCGCTACCGGCCGGCGGCGCGCCATGCCGAGCCCGTCGACACCTCCACCAGCCATGTCGGTTTTCGCTGCGTGGTCCGCGAGCGCTGATGTCTCGGAAGTCGATCACCAACCACGGACAGCGAAGAGGACGGCGCAAGCCGAAGGCCGCAATGACCCAGATCAGCAAGACGAAACGCTTCGCCCTGCTCGTGCTCATGGTCCCCGCATTCGTGCTGGGCGCCTGCACGACGCAGGATGCGGCCTCGCCGCCGCCGGAAACGCAGCGGATCGTGACGTCTACGCCTACCCAGCGCAGCTATCTCGATGCCGGCCCGGCGCCGGCACGGGGTGGTGGCCCGAACTATGTGCAGGCTGGTCAGAACAGTTTCGCGCGCCAGACGGACAGCTTCGGCAACGATGTCGTTCCCAGGAGTCCGTGAGGGCCCTCGCATCCGTGTGCCAGCACGCGTGGCGCCTCTGTAGGCGTTTACGGTTACGCGCTTGACGAGGACGGAGAGGGCGCGCATCGCCGGCTTGCCATGAGATGGCCTGCCCAGCTCCCGTCCTCACGGCCGTAACGGTTACAAGGCTGACTTGATCCGGGGTTCCGTCACACTCCGATCCCAGCCACAGTCGAGGGTGGGGCAATGGATGCAGCGGGGCAGGCCGCGCGCGATGCAGTGAAAGAGCTGCAGAGCCGGATGAACCAGGACATCATCGGGCAGGAGCGTGTGGTCGAGCGCATCGTCATCGCGTTGCTCGCCAACGGCAATGTGCTGCTGGAAGGCCTGCCCGGCCTTGCCAAGACGCGGGCGATCAAGAGCCTGTCGCAGAATCTGGAATCGGATTTCAGCCGTATCCAGTTCACGCCGGACCTGCTGCCCTCGGACGTGACGGGCGGCGAGATCCTGCGCGCCGACGGGCAGTTCGAATTCCGCAAGGGCCCGGTCTTCGGCAATCTCGTCCTGGCCGACGAGATCAACCGTGCCCCGCCCAAGGTTCAGTCGGCCCTCCTCGAGGCGATGGAGGAGCGCCACGTCACCGTGGCCGGCAAGCGCTACGACCTGCCGCCGCTCTTCATGGTCCTCGCGACGCAGAACCCGATCGAGCAGGAGGGCACTTATCCATTGCCCGAGGCGCAGATGGACCGCTTCCTGATGCATGTGCGCATCGATTATCCCTCCGATGCCGACGAGGTGAAGGTGATGCGGCTGGTTCGCGCGGAAAGCGTCACGGCCGGCAGCCCCGCCGCGGCTCCCGTGCTGATCCCGCAGCAGGTGGTCTTCGACGCGCGCACGGAAATCGATCGCGTGACGACGAAGGATGTCGTGGAGACCTACATGGTCGGGCTCGTCGCAGCGACGCGGCGGCCGGCCGAATTTGGTGATCGTCTCAAGAACTGGATCGCGGTCGGCGCCAGCCCGCGAGGCTCGCTCGCGCTCGATAAATGCGCCCGCACCTATGCCTGGCTGCAGGGGCGCGATTATGTCACGCCGGAGGATGTGCAGGCCGTCGCGCATGACTGCCTGCGGCACCGGATTTCGCTCGGCTACGAGGCGGGCGCCGAGGGCGTCAGCGCCGATGCGGTTCTCGACGAGGTGCTGAAACAGGTCGCCGTTGCGGCGTAGCGAGGCGCGTCATGGCGTTGATGCGGGAAAGAGCGAGGACGGAAGGGCCGGCTCCGGCTGCGGGCGCCCGCGCTTTCGCCACGCTCGACGACCTCCTTCGTCTCAAGCATCGCGCCCGCGGCTTCAGCTTCCTGCCGCGCCAGCCGGTGCACAGCCTCCTCGCTGGGCGCCACGCCTCGCGTCTGCGCGGGCGCGGCCTGAATTTCGAGGAGCTGCGGCACTATTTCGAGGGCGACGACACCCGCACGATCGATTGGCGCGCGACGGCGCGGCTCGGCAGCCCGCATGTCCGGGTCTATTCCGAGGAGCGCGACCGGCCCGTCATCCTGCTCGTCGACCAGCGCAGCACGATGTTCTTCGGCAGCCGGCGCGCGATGAAATCGGTTGCGGCTGCGGAGGCTGCCGCGCTTGCCGCCTGGCGGGTCACCTCGCTTGGCGATCGTGTCGGGGCCGTGGTC
Source organism: Allobosea sp. P4_C6 (assembly GCF_056402015.1). NCBI lineage: Bacteria > Pseudomonadati > Pseudomonadota > Alphaproteobacteria > Hyphomicrobiales > Alloboseaceae > Allobosea > Allobosea sp. P4_C6. The sequence goes on along the minus strand of NZ_JBFUIF010000006.1, from coordinate 38,987 downwards.
TTCAACGATGATGGGGTGGTGACGGTCAAGCCGCAGGCGCGCGACCAGGGCGTCGTGCGCGTTCTGAGCGAGGTCGTCAGGCAGAATGCGGCGCTGGAACACGCGCCGGTCTCCGATCAAGGGGCAGGCCGGCTCAACGAGGCCCTGAGCGCGGCCGCGCGCATGGTGGCGCATGACGGCCTGATCTGCATTATCTCCGACCTCGATGGCGAGAATGACGAGACCCGCCGGCTGGTGACCCGGCTCTGCGCCCATAACGACGTCCTCGCCGTCTTCATCCAGGACCCGCTGGAGCAGCAGCTTCCGGATGTCGGGCGGGCAACGTTTAGCTCTGGGCAGGCGCAGATCGAGGTCGACGCCTCCGGCGCATCCCTGCGGCAACGCTTCTCCGATGAAAGGGCAGCATGGCGCGCCCGGTTGGCGGAGCTCTCCCGCAGCCGCGCCATCCCGGTGCTGGCGATCTCGCCCGACCGTGACGTGGCCGATCAAATGCGCGAGCTGATCGGCCGGCGCCAGGCACAAAAGCTCGCGAGCGCCAGCGGGAGGGCGCCATGAGCGCCGATCCCGGCGACCTCGCCAATCTCGCCGATCTGACGCTGCCTCCGGCGATATCCTTCTGGCCGCCGGCCGCCGGCATCTGGATCTTGGGCGGTGCGACTGCTGCCGCGCTGGCGGTGGCAGGCTGGCGTGCATGGCAGCGCTATCGCGCCGACGCCTATCTCCGTCGTGCCGCCGCGGAAATCGAAGCGGCGGCGCTGGCTGGCAATGCGCCCGGCGCCGTTTCGGCCGTGCTGAAGCGCGCCGCGATGGTCACCTATGGGCGGGAGCATGTGGCGTCCCTGACGGGACCGGCCTGGACGAGTTTCATCGTCGAAAAAGCGCCCGCCGACGAAACGATGACAGACCTGACCAGCAGCCTGCATGGGCTGTTTTCGGCAAACGCTTCTTCATCCGCACAGGACCCTGCTGCATTGGCTGCTCAAGCCAAGGTCTGGCTGCGGGGCCAGCGCGGCCGCGTTTCAGGGCGGAGGTGACGATGCTCTCCTTCGCTCATCCGTGGGTCGTTCTGCTCGCTCCGCTCCCGCTGCTCGTCTGGTTCGCGCTGCCGGCCCATGCGGAGCGGCGCGCCGGTCTGCGCGTGCCCTTCTTCGACAGGCTGGCAAGGCTGAGCGGGCAGCAGCCCTATTCCGGTGGCGTCGTCGCGCGGCGCCATCTCGGCCGTCTGCTGGTCCTTGCGCTGGTCTGGCTGATGACCCTGGCGGCGCTGTCCCGGCCGCAATGGATCGAGCCGCCTCTGCATCGCGACGTGCCCACCCGTGACCTGCTGGTCCTCGTCGATCTCTCCGGCTCGATGGACACCAAGGATTTCGTCGATGCCTCCGGCAAGACCGTGGACCGCCTGACGGCTGTGAAGCAGGTGCTCGACGACTTCCTCTCGCGCCGCAAGGGCGATCGCGTCGGCGTCGTCGTCTTCGGCGATGCGCCTTTCGCGCTGGTGCCCTTCACCACCGACCTGGAGCTGTGCCGCGCGATGTTGCGCGACACCGATGTCGGCATGGCCGGGCCGCGCACGGCCTTCGGTGACGCCATCGGCCTCGGCATCGGGCTGTTCGCCAAGAGCACGGTCAAGGCCAAGACGATCATCGCCCTGACCGATGGCAACGACACCATGAGCAAGGTCCCGCCCGCGGAGGCCGCGCGCGTCGCCAAGGACAAGGGCATCGTGATCCATACCGTCGCGGTCGGCGATCCGCAGGCGGCTGGCGAGGACAAGCTCGACGAGGCCGCGCTGAAGGAGGTCGCGGACACGACCGGCGGCGGCTTCTTCCGCGCGCTCGACCGCACCCAGCTCGCCGACATCTATCGCCGCCTCGATGAGATCGAGACCCGCCATATCGATACGGTGAGTTTCCGCCCGCGCCGCGACATCTTCTGGGTGCCCATCGCCGCGATTCTGGTGCTCACCATGCTCGCGCAGTCATTGTTCATCTGGCGCCGGCATAGGCGCAGCCCAGCCCCGGAACCGCAGGCGATTGCGGGAGCGCCGCGATGATGGGCGCGCTCGCCGCTTTCCATTTCGAGCGGCCGCTCTGGCTGCTGGCGCTGCTTCCTGCGGCCGCGCTCTGGATGATCGAGCGCCGCCACTCCGACACGCTGCAGCAATGGCGGCGCGTGATCGACCCGGCACTGCTGTCCTATCTCATCGTCGGGACCGACCAGCATAGGCGCGTGACGCCGGCGGACGGGCTGTTCCTGGGCTGGATCATCGCGGCAATCGCCGTCGCCGGCCCGGCCTGGCAGCGCGAGCCATCGCCTTTCGCCGACGCCAAGCCCGCCGTCGCGGTCGTGCTGAAGGTCACGCCTTCCATGCTGACCGGGGACCTCGCCCCGACGCGGCTCGACCGCGCGCGGCAGAAGCTCGCCGATATCCTGGCCGCGCGCGAAGGCGCTTCGACGGCGCTCGTCGCCTATGCCGGCTCGGCGCATCTCGTCCTACCGGCGACGCCGGACAGCGCTGCGGTGCTCGACCTCGCCAAGGCCCTCTCGCCGCGCATCATGCCGAAGGAGGGGGAGGATCTTGCCGGGGCGCTGGCGCTGGCGAGGCGTGCGCTCGCAGGCAGTGCCGATGGCGGCTCGATCCTGGTCATGGCGGATACGATCGCACCCGAGGTGGTCGCCGATCTGGCGCGGACAAAAGGTCCCGGCGTGACGTTGCTCGCATTGGTAGCGCCGGGGATCGATACGAGCGGCGTGGCGGAGGCTGCGCGGGCGATCGGGGCCGTGACGATCGCGACGACGCCGGACCAGACGGACGTCACCGCCGTCGTGCGCCGCCTCGACAGCCGTGATGTGGCAGCGAGCATCGCGGGGGAAGGGGAGCATTGGCGCGAGGCCGGCTACTGGCTGGTCCCGTTCCTCGCTCTGCTGTCCCTGTTGTGGTTCCGGCGCGGATGGGTGCTGGCATGAGAAGCGCCCGCCCGCTGCTGTTATCCCCCTACATCCTCATCGCCGTTGCGACGGTCCTGGCATTGCTGGCCGCGGGTTACCGACTCGGCTGGCGCGATCTCTGGCTGACGCCGGATCAGCGCGGCCGGATGCTGCTGGGTGAGAAACAGCCGGCCGATGCGGCGCGGGCCTTCCGCGATCCGCTCTGGCGGGGCATCGCGCTGTTCCGCGCCGGGGATTTCAAGGAGGCCGCCCAGGCCTTCGCGGCCCGCGACACGGCCGAAGGCGCTTTCGACCAGGGCAATGCGCTGGTGATGCTCGGCCAGTACGACGATGCGATGAAGCGCTACGACCGGGCGCTCGCCTTGCGGCCAGGCTGGCCGATGGCGCTCAACAACCGCGAGATCGCGCGCATTCGTGCCGAGCGGAAGAAGACGGAGGGTGGCGATACCGGCAATACCGACACGAAGGCCGATGAGATCGTCTTCGACAAGACGAAGAAGGGCGGAGAGGATTCGACGGTCGAGGGCGAGAAGCCGATGTCCGACGAACAGGTCCGCGCCCTCTGGCTGAAGCGCGTCCAGACGCAGCCAGCCGATTTCCTGCGCGCCAAGTTCGCCTATCAGCTGCAGGCGCAGCCGGGCGGGACGGCGCCATGAGGGTGGTCCTGGCGCTCCTGCTCGTTCTTCTCCCGGCCCTCGCGCAGGCGCAGGCTCCCGCAGGCGAGCCGGTCATCCGCACCATGCTTGATCCTGCGCAGGGCGCCGTCATCGGCCAGCCGGTGCGGCTGAATGTCGAGGCTCTCTTCCCCGGCGAGATGCTTCACCCGCCGCGCGTCACCGTTCCCGAGGCCGCCGGTGCGCAGATCCTGCGTTTCGAGACGCAGGCGACGACGATGCGCGAGCGGATCGGCGAGCAGGACTATGTCGGCCAGAGCTTCGAATTCGTGCTGTTCCCGCGCCGCGGCGGAGCGATCGCCGTTCCCGCGCCGAATGTGACGCTGCTCGATCGCAGCGGCGAGCCGGCGGGTTCCGCGAAAGGCGAACCGACGCGCATCGACGTGACCGTGCCGCCCGGCATCGACCCGTCCGGCCCGGTGCTCGCTGCCGACCGCGTCGATGTCGAGCAGAGCTGGTCGCCCGATCCCGCGACGGCGCAATTCAAGCCGGGCAGCGCACTGGTGCGGCTGATCCGGCGGCAGGCCGATGGCGTGCCCGCGCTCGGGATGGCCGAGTTCCGCTTCGCCGCTCCCGAGGGCGTGCGTATCTATGCCGATCCGCCCGTGGCGGAGGATCGCAGCAATCGCGGCAATGTCGAAGGGCACCGCACGGACAAGGTCACCTATGTCTTCGAGAGGGCCGGAAGCTATGAGCTCCCGGCGCTCTCCCAGCCCTGGTGGAACCTGTCGGACAAGCAGGCGCGGATGGAGACCTTGCCGGGTGTCGCGGTGACGGTCGCTGCGGCCCCCGCTGCCGGCCGGCCGGATGCGCAGAAGCGGTGGCCCGGGCTGGCCTGGCTCGCCGCTGCCCTCGTGCTCGCCATTCTGGCCGCTGTTCTTATTGTCCTTCGCCCGAAGCTTTCGGCTCTCTGGCAGCAGGCGGTAATGCGCCATCGATCGTCCGAGGCTGCGGCGCGCCGCGAATTGCTGCGGACAGCCAGGGCCGGGGATGCCTCGACAACCTATCAGGCGTTCTCGCACTGGCTCCGCCGCCTGCCACCCGACGAGCGGCAGCGCGTGCGGTCGAGCGCCTTGGCTCCCGTCTTGGCCCGGCTCGAACGCGCTTTGTTCGGCGCGGGCCCGGCCTGGGACCGGGCGGCGGGAGCCGCCTTCGCCAGCGCCGTGACCACCTTCCATCGTCAGAATCGATCGCCGCCTCATCGGGTGGTCGAGCCGCTGCCGCCGCTCAATCCGATCGCCTGAAGGGCGTGCAGGGACAATAGGGGATGACATGTCCGGTCTCGATATCTTCGCATGGATCGTTCTGGTGGTCCTCGCCTCCAGCACGGTCTTTGTCGTCGTCTTCATGGCGATGTGGCCAGGCATGGTCGCGCGGCGGCGCAATCATCCCTGGGCCGAGGCGGTTTCGATCGGTGGCTGGGTCACGCTCTTCCTGGGCTGCGTGCTCTGGCCGGCCGTGCTGATCTGGGCCTATGTAGATGTGCCGGCGAGGCCGGGCCACTCGTCCTCCGGGACGGAGGCGGCGCGATGATCGTCGTTCTGCTCAATGTCTATCTCGCCCTGCTCTTCATCCTGGTGAAACTCAGGGTCGTGCCCTTCAATATGTTCTGGAAGGTTTCGCCGGTCCTCGTCCTCCTGCTGCTACTCATTGGCCTGTTCATCCCGATGAACTGGGGCGCCCCTCAGGGCAGCGTGCTGGTGGTGCGCAACTCGGTCGCGATCGTGCCCGACGTCGCCGGCGAGGTGATCGAGGTTCCGGTCCAGGCCAACCAGCCATTGAAGACCGGGGATGTGCTCTTCCGGATCGATCCGACGCCGTTCCAGGCCCAGGTCGATGCGATCCAGGCGCAGCTCAAGCTTCAGGAGACGCGTCTCTCCCAGATGACCCAGCTGCAGACCCAGGGCACCGGCCGGGCTTTCGACGTCGAGGAACGTCAGGCTTCCGTCGATCAGCTGCGGGCCCAGCTCGAAGGCGCCAGGTGGAATCTGGAAAAGACGACGGTGCGCGCGCCCGCCGACGGCTATGTCACCAATGTCGCGCTTCGCAAGGGCGCGCGCGTCGCCAGCCTGCCGCTCTCGCCGGTCATGGCCTTCATCGACACGGCCGATACGATCGTCGGTGTCGAGATCAACCAGACCGATGCGCGTTATCTCGCGCCGGGACAGCCGGTGGAGCTGACCTTCAAGATGACGCCGGGAACGGTGCAGACCGGCAAGGTGGAGAGCATCCTGCAGGCGGTCTCCACCGGGCAGGTCCATACCTCGGGGGCAGCGGTGACGCCGGGCGCCATCCAGGCGGCTCCCCTCGTGGTGCGCGTGAGAATCGACGATGCCGCCTTCGCCCGGTCCCTGCCGGCGGGCAGCAGCGGCGCCGCCGCGATCTTCACCGACCGGGTGAAGGCCGCTCATGTCATCCGGAAGGTCCTCCTCCGGCAGATCGCCATCACCAACTACATCAACCCCTTCTGAGGAGCGAAGCAGCCATGATGAAGCAGATTGCAAAGACCGCTACCCTGGCAAAGGCCGGTATCATGCTTGCGGCGACGCTGATGCTGGCTGGGCCGGTCAGAGCGCAGCAGAGCAATCTCGGGCCGGCGACGGGGAAGGTCCGAATCCAGCAGGTCCAGGTCGCTTTCATCGGCTCGGGCCAGGTGGGCGGCGGTACGCTCACCTTTCGTGGCCGGAACTATGGCCTCACCGTCGGAGGGCTCGGCTTCGGCGGGATCGGCGCCTCGCGCCTGACCGCAAACGGGACGGTCTACGGGCTGACGCGGCGCGAGGATTTCGCCGGAGCCTATGTCCAGCTGCGCGAGGGCTGGGCCCTTGGCGACCAGGGAAGCGGTACGCTCTGGCTGCGCAACACAAACGGTGTGACCATGAAGCTGGCGACGCGCCGCAAAGGGTTGCAGCTGTCGCTCGGCGCCGACGGCGTGCTGATCGGCTTCAAGTAATGGCAAAGCCCGCGCAGACACTGTCTGCGCGGGCTTTGAAACGCCGTGCCGGCTTCGGCGCCCGGGGTCAGATATCGACCGTCGCGTTGAGCGCGTTGGTCTGGATGAACTCGCGCCGCGGCTCGACGACATCGCCCATCAGCTTGACGAAGAGATCGTCGGCCTCATCGTTCTGGTCGTTCTTGACGCGCAGCAGCGTGCGGACGTCGCGGTCGAGCGTCGTCTCCCAGAGCTGGTCGGGGTTCATCTCGCCCAGCCCTTTGTAGCGCTGCAGCGCGACGCCCTTCTTGCCGATGGCCGAGACCGCATCGAACAGGTCGGTGGGGCCGTTGATCGGGAAGGAATCGCCTTTGCGGGCGAGCATTGCCGGCTTGGCATAGGCTTCCTGCAGGGAAATCGCCGCGGCATCGAGCTTGCGGGCTTCCGCGCTGGCGAGCAGCCCGGCATCGATCGTCGCCGCCTGCTTCACGCCGCGGATCATGCGCGAGAACACGAAGCCGCCATCGACGATCTTGCCTTCCCAGCCGCGTTCCAACTCGTCCGAGATCGCATCGAGCCGTTTCGCGATCGCGGCCGCCGCTTCGTTCGCCTGCGCTTCGTTGTCCTCGCTCAGCGGGTGAAGCACTCCTGCGATCGCCATCTGCTCGACGACGCGCCGGTCGTAGCGCGAATGGAGCTGGGCGAGCGCATTGCGGACGCTGCGGGCCTCCTCGATCAGCGCGCGCAGATCGGTTCCGCCGCGCTCGACGCCCTCGCTGGTGCGGAAGGTCGCCCCCTCCAGCGTCGAGTCGATCAGGTATTGCTCCAGCGCCCGCTCGTCCTTGAGATAGACGTGGCTCTTGCCGCGCGCTGCCTTGTAGAGCGGCGGCTGGGCGATGAAGAGATGGCCGGCATCGATCAGTTCCGGCATCTGCCGATAGAAGAACGTCAGCAGCAGCGTGCGGATATGGGCGCCGTCGACGTCGGCGTCGGTCATGATGATGATCTTGTGGTAGCGCAGCTTCGCCAGGTTGAAGCCGCCTTGGTCGGCCTCGGCCCGGCCGATACCGGCGCCGAGCGCCGTGATCAGCGTGCCGACCTGGTCGGAGGAGAGCATCTTGTCGAAGCGGGCACGCTCGACGTTGAGGATCTTGCCGCGCAGCGGCAGCACGGCCTGGTATTCGCGCGCACGGCCCTGCTTGGCGGAGCCGCCGGCCGAGTCACCCTCGACGATGAACAGCTCAGACTTGGCCGGATCGCGTTCCTGGCAGTCGGCGAGCTTGCCCGGGAGCGAGGCGATATCGAGTGCGCCCTTGCGGCGGGTCAGGTCGCGCGCCTTGCGCGCGGCTTCGCGCGCGGCAGCGGCTTCCGCCACCTTGCCGACGATGGTCTTGGCTTCGTTGGGATGCTCTTCGAGCCACTCGGACAGGGCCTGGTTGACGACGTTCTCGACGACCGGACGCACCTCGGAGGAGACCAGCTTGTCTTTCGTCTGCGAGGAGAACTTCGGATCGGGCACCTTGACCGAGACGATCGCGGTCAGGCCTTCGCGGCAATCGTCGCCGGTGAGCGAGATCTTCTCCTTCTTCGAGATGCCCGAGCTTTCGGCATAGCCGGTGATCTGGCGCGTCAGCGCGGCACGGAAGCCGGCGAGATGGGTGCCGCCATCGCGCTGCGGGATGTTGTTTGTGAAGCAGAGCACGTTCTCGTGGTAGCTGTCGTTCCACCACAGCGCGACGTCGACGGTGATGCCGTCCTTCTCCGAGCTCAGCATGATCGGCTTCTCGATCACCGCTGTCTTGGCGCGGTCGAGATAGCGCACGAAGGCCTCGACGCCGCCGTCGTACATCAGCTCTTCCCGGACGATTTCGGCATGGCGAGCATCGGTCAGCACGATGCGCACTCCGGAGTTCAGGAAGGCGAGCTCGCGCAGCCGGTGCTCCAGCGTCTTGTAGTCGAACTCCACCATGGTGAAGGTCTCTTGTGACGGCAGGAAGGTGACCTCCGTACCGCGCTTGTCGCCCTGCGGACCGACCACCGCGAGCGGTGCCACCGCATCGCCATGGCGGAACTCCATGAAGTGTTCGTGGCCGCCGCGCCAGATGCGCAGCTTGAGCGAGACCGAGAGCGCGTTGACGACGGAGACGCCGACGCCGTGCAGGCCGCCAGAGACCTTGTAGGAGTTCTGGTCGAACTTACCGCCGGCATGGAGCTGGGTCATGATGACCTCGGCGGCTGAGATGCCTTCCTCGCTGTGGATATCGGAGGGAATGCCGCGGCCGTTGTCGGTCACGGTGACCGATCCCTCGGCGTTCAGCGTCACCGTGACGAGGTTGGCGTGGCCGGCAAGCGCCTCGTCGATGGCGTTGTCGACGACTTCATAGACCATGTGGTGCAGGCCCGAGCCGTCATCGGTGTCGCCGATATACATGCCCGGCCGCTTGCGTACTGCATCCAAGCCCTTGAGAACCTTGATAGAATCGGCGCCGTAATCGTCGGGCTGAGCGCTGAGCGCGGCATCGGTCATGAAATGGTCCCTGAACGGGCGAGCGGGCGCCCGCGATGATCCTGATTCGAAACTGCAATATAGGGACTGACGATGGCTTTTTCACGCGCCTACGCGTGCGTGTACGCGGGAGGGCGCGATCTCGTCAGGGTCGCCCCGCGAGAGGCAGTGCCTCCATGCTGAGCTGCACCCTGTCGCGGCCGTCCGTCTTGGCACGGTAGAGGGCGCGGTCGGCGCGGCCATAGATCGTGGCCGCGGTATCGCCGGGCTGGTAGGTGGCGACACCGGCCGAGCAGGTATAGCTTACCGCTGGCCGATCGGGCAGGGGATGTGCCGTGCGGGCCTGCGCCAGCAGATGCTGGACGAAGACCACCGAGTTCTCGGCCGGCGATCCCGGCATGACCAGCATGAACTCCTCGCCGCCGATCCGGCCGAAGCAATCGGTCCGCCGGATCACGCCATGCACGAGATTGGTGAAATGGCGCAGCACCATGTCACCGCCCTGATGGCCGAAGCGGTCGTTGATGCTCTTGAACAGGTCGATGTCGAACAGGCAGACGCTGAGCGCGCTGTCCGGCACGAGCGCAGCGGCATTGATCAGCGCTTCCAGCCGGCCGAAGACGAAGCGGCGATTGGCGGTGCTGGTCAGCTCGTCGGTCTGGGCCGCGCGCATCGCCAGGTCGCGATCCTGCCGGAGCAGCCTTTCCTCCCGGCGCAGATCGCTGATCTCGCTCGCGATGCAGAGCATCCAGCCATTGGGCCGGACGGTTTCGGTCATCCACAGCCAGCGCCCGTCGACGAGATCGGTCTCATAGGCCCGGAACGGCGTCTTGCCGCGCCGCGACTGGGTCGAGGTCAGCCAGGCTTCGAGATCGCTGGCCTGGATCGCCGTGCCTTTGAAGGCGGTGTGGTTGCGGCGCATGATCTCGGTCCAGGTCGGAGTTTCGCCGGGCGCGAGATGGAAGGTCCGCCGGAAGGCGTCGTTGGCAAGGCGCAGGCGATCGGTCTCGTCATAGACCGCGAGCAGGACGTCCGAATGTTCGACCAGATCGGCGAACTGTTCGTGGGTTTTGTCCATGGACCGTTCGGCTTGCGGGGACGCCGCCGTAGCGCCCTGCGCGATCAGGATGCCCCATCCGGAGGCGCGATCCAACCCCGGCTTGGGATGCTGGTGAAGCGTGGTTACCGGTGTCAGCCGGAAAAGCCCGCGATCGCCTCGATAAAGGCCTCGCCATATTGCGCGAGCTTGCGTTCGCCGACCCCTTCGATGCCGCGCATCTCCTCCAGTCCGAGCGGCCGCTCGCGCGCCATCGCGATCAGCGTGCGGTCGGTGAAGATGATGTAGGCCGCCACGCCCTCCTCGCGGGCCATCTGGAGCCGGAGCTTCCGCAGATGCTCGAACAGCGCGGCGGTGCCCTCGTCGAGCCCGTCGGCGCGGGCGGCGTCGCGCTCGGAGCGCCGTGAACGACGTTCCGCGAAGGCGTCGGCCCTGAGCGCGATGCTCTCACGCCCGAACAGGATGTCCTCGCCCCTCGGCGTCAGCCTGAAGCCGCCATGCTCGACACTGGCCTCGGCCAGCGCGCCGGCAGCGAAGAGCTTGCGCGTCAGTCCTGCCCAAGCCGCTTTCGGTTTGTCGGAGCCGACGCCGAACGTCTTGAGCCCGTCATGGTTCTGGCGGCGGATCGCTTCCGTCGTCGTGCCGGTGAGGATGTCGGCGAGATGCGCGGCGCCGAAGCGTTCGCCCGAGCGTATCACGGCCGAGAGGAGCTTGCGCGCATCGAGCGTCGCATCGGCAAGTGTCGGAGCCTCGGTGCCGCAGAGATCGCAGCGGAACGCGGCCTGCCCGTGCCGGCAGGGCGGCGTCTCCTCGCCGAAATAGGCGAGCAGCGCGCTGCGCCGGCAGAGCGCGTTCTCGCACAGGTCGATCATCGCGTTGAGCCGCTTGTGCTCGATGCGCTTGCGCTCCTCGTCGACCGGCTTCTCGTCGATCTGGCGGCGGCGCAACGCCATGTCTTCGACGCCGTAGAGCGTCAGCGTGTCCGCCGGCAGCCCGTCGCGCCCGGCGCGGCCGATCTCCTGATAATAGCTCTCGATCGAACCGGGCATGTCGGCATGGACGACGAAGCGGACGTCAGGCTTGTTGATGCCCATGCCGAAGGCGATGGTGGCGCAGACGACGACGCCGTCTTCCTGCAGGAAGACATCCTGGTTGCGGTTGCGCTCGGCCTGCTCGAGGCCGGCATGGTAGGCGAGCGCGTTCCAGCCCTTCTCACGCAGGCCCGCGGCGAGCCGCTCGGTCTTGCTGCGCGAGGAGCAGTAGACGATGCCGGAGCCGTTGCGGTGCCGGCGCAGGAAGTCGTCGATCTGCCGGCGCGGCTGGTCCTTCGGCGCGAAGGCGAGCTTGAGGTTCGGCCGGTCGAAGGAATGCACCACCATCTGCGGCGGCTGCGGGAAGAGCTGCTGGGCGATGTCGGCCTGCGTCTGCCGGTCGGCCGTGGCGGTCAGCGCGGTCACCGGCACACCGCCGAGCGCCTCGCGCGTCTTGGCGAGCAGGCGGTATTCCGGGCGGAAGTCATGGCCCCATTGCGAGACGCAATGCGCCTCGTCGATGGCGAGCCTGGTCACGCCGACGCGCTTCAGGCGCGAAACCAGCCCTTCGCCGGCCAATCGTTCGGGCGAGACGAAGAGCAGCCGCAGCTCTCCGGCATTGAGCTGGTCCCAGGCTTGCGCCGCCTCGCTCTCGCTGTTCATCGAATTGAGCGAGGCGGCGGAAACGCCGGCCCGCAGCAACTGGCCGACCTGGTCGCGCATCAGCGCGATCAGCGGCGAGACGACGAGGGTGAGCCCGCCTGCGACCAGTGCCGGCAGCTGATAGCACATCGATTTGCCGGAGCCGGTCGGCATCACCGCGAAGACGTCGCGGCCGGACAGCGCGGCTTCGATCACCTCCCATTGTCCGGGGCGGAAATCGTCGTAGCCGAACACCGATTTGAGGATCGCGCGGGCGTCTGATTCGCGGGATTGCGACATGATGAAGGGGTGTGCCGCAGCCGGGCGCGCTTGGCCAGTCTTTCGGCTTCCAAAGCTGTGTCGATAGCGCGGAATCGCGCGTCATCCCGGGCTTGGCCGGGAATCCATAGAAAGGCGCCGCGCTCTGCGATGGATCCCGCATCTCCGCGTTGCTCGGTCCGGGATGACGGCGTGAAGGTTGGCGAGCTTCAGCCTTTGACTGCCAGCAGATGGATCACGGTTGTCAGCGCGAAGATGGCGGTGATCAGCTTCGAGGGCCAGGGCTTGAGATCGAACCAGACGAATTGCAGGGCAAGCCGCAGGCCCCAGAAGGCGCCGCCCGCGAGCGGCAACAGCGGATGCACATTTGCTTGCCCGGATTGCCAGATCAGCGTCGCGCCATAGGCGAGGAAGACGAAGATCAGCATCACGTTGAGCGTCTGCGTGATCGCGGTGTTCAGGCTGCCGGAGGGCGCGAGCCGCTCCGGCCAGCCGAAGAGACGCCGAAAAGCGGCGTGGAACAGCGCGAAGCCGAAATCGAGCAGCCCGGCCGCGAGCAGCAAGGCCGGTCAGCCCCGCGCCGCGATCGCCGCGGCCGCGCCCGCCATCACCCCGCCGGTCGCCCGGTTGATCCAGCGCATCGCCCGCCCGCTGGCGACGAGGCGCCGCGCCCTGTCGGCCGCATAGGCATAGGCCAGCATCGTTCCGCCGATGATCGGCATCGTCAGCGCCGTGACCTCGACAAAGGCCAGCGGGGTGAGCGCATTCAGGTCGATCACCAGCGGCAGGATGGACATGAAGAACACCATGACCTTCGGATTGCCGAGCGTCAGCGCGATGCCGCCGAGGAACAGGCGCCAGCCCTCGCCGCGTGCGGCGGCGGAGGGCTTCGGCGCCTCGGCCGGGGCCGTCCAGAGCTTCCAGGCGAGATAGATGAGATAGGCGCAGCCCGCATATTTGATCGCGACGAAGACGCCGTGGAAGCTCTGCATCAGCACGCTCAGGCCCAGCGCCGTCAGCGTGAACCAGATGAGATCGCCCGCCGCGATGCCGGCGGCGAAGGGCAGCGAGCGCCGGAACCCGCTCGACAGCGAGCGCGCGACCAGCGCCGCGACCGCCGGACCCGGCGAGGCGACCGCGAGGAAATAAACCCCGGCGAACAAGGCGAGGCTGGCGAATTCCATGGTTTCCTCCCGATCTTTTGCCCAATGCTACCAGCAAAGCGCCGGGTCGTCGCATCGGGAAGGGTGGTGCGATCGATCAGTCGATCGGATCGATCCGCCCCGGCGTGACCGCGAGGCGCTGCGCGCCGGCCGGCAGATCGCCGAACAGGGCCGCATCCGCGCCGGTCATCCAGACCTGGCAGCCGAGACCGGTCAGGCCCTCATAGAGCGCCGCGCGCCGGCGGGGATCGAGATGGGCGGCGACTTCGTCGAGCAGTACCAGCGGCGGCAGCCCGCTCATCGCCGCGACGAGCCGGGCATGGGCGAGCACGAGGCCGATCAGCAGCGCCTTCTGCTCGCCGGTCGAGCCTTGTCCCGCGGGGATGTCCTTCGGCCCATGTCGGACCTCGAGGTCGGAAGCCTGTGGCCCGGCAAGGGTGCGCCCGGCCGCGCGGTCGCGATGGCGGCCCTGTCGCAGCAGGCCGCGATAGGCGTCCTCGGCATCGACGGCCGGCAGGCGCGTGACGAGATCGTCGACCTCGCCGGTGAGCGCGATCACGGCATGCGGGAAGGGCGAAGCGTCATCGCGCGTCTCGGCTATGATGGCGGAGAGCCGGGCCACCGTCTCGGCGCGGGCGGCCGCGACCGCGATGCCGAGCTCGGCGATCTCGCGCTCGACGGCGTCGAGCCATTGGCCCTGCCCGGGGCTCTCCTCGAGGATGCGGTTGCGCGAGCGCAGCGCCCGCTCCAGCGCGTTCGAGCGGGTGGCGTGGCTCGGGTCGATCGCCAGCACGAGACGGTCGAGGAAGCGGCGGCGGTCGCCGGCCGCGCCGCGGAACAGCCCGTCGAGATCGGGCGTCAGCCAGACCAGGCGCAGATAGTCGCTGAAGGCGAGCGCCGAGCCGACGGAGGCGCCGTCGATCCGGGCAAGCCGCGGCCGTCGTCCTTCGCTGTCGAGAGGCTCGAGCCCGATGCCGAGCCGGCCCGCGTCGTCGCCTAGGGTGATCGAAGCGGCAAAGGAGCCGTCGCCGCCCTGCCGCGCCATCGTCGCTAGTTCGACCCGGCGAAGGCCGCGTCCCGGCGTGAACAGCGAGAGCGCTTCGAGGATATTGGTCTTGCCGGCTCCGTTCTCGCCGATGAGCGCAACGATTTGGCCCTCGACCGGAAGATCGAGGGCCTCATAGGAACGGAAATCCTGCAGGATCAGGCGCGCAACGGCCGTCACGGAACGGACAACTCCTCCGGGCGATTCGGCCCGAGAACGGGATGTTTTCGGCGGACCCTCCGCCGTCATTCCGGGGCAAGCGCGCAGCGCTTGAGCCCGGAACCCAGAGCCGCCGAGGCTCGCTAAAAACCTGTGAAGCCAGGAGCCTGCCTGCCCAAGCGCATCGATTCTGGGTTCCGGGCTCGGGCCTCCGGCCCGCCCCGGAATGACGGCAGTGGTTCCGTCCTAAAGAGACATGCGCGGCGGTCAGACGCGCATCGGCATCAGCACATAGAGCGCGGAAGCGCCTTCGCGGTCCTGGATCACGGTCGGCGAACCGGGGTCGGCGAGCTTGAGCAGCGCGGTGTCGCCGTCGAGCTGGGCGGCGATGTCCATGAGGTAGCGGGCATTGAAACCGATATCGAGCGGGCTCGCCTCGTAGTCGACCTCGACCTCTTCGGTCGCCGAGCCGGAATCGGGGTTGGTGACCGAGAGCGTCATCCGCCCGTCCGCCATCGAAAGCTTCACCGCCCGGCCACGCTCGGACGAGATGGTCGAGACGCGGTCGACGCTAGCCGCGAAATCGCCCCTGTCGACGGTCAAACGCTTGTCGTTGCCGCTCGGGATGACGCGCTGGTAGTCGGGGAAGGTGCCGTCGATCAGCTTCGAGGTCAGCACCACGCTGGCGGTGGCGACGCGGATCTTCGAGGCGGACAGCTCGACCGCGACCTCGCTCTCGCCGTCCTCCAGCAGCTTCTGGATCTCGGCGACGGCCTTGCGCGGCACGATCACGCCGGGCATCCCGACCGACCCTTGCGGGGCTGCGGTATCGACGCGGGCGAGGCGGTGGCCGTCGGTCGCCACGGCGCGCAGGACGGGGCGGCCGTCGACATCGATGGTGTGGAGATAGATGCCGTTCAGATAGTAGCGCGTCTCTTCGGTCGAGATCGCGAACTGGGTCTTGTCGATCAGGCGCTTCAGCTCGCCGGCCGGCAGCACGAAGCGATGGGCCATCTCGCCGGCGGTGATGTCGGGGAAATCGCTTTCCGGCAGCGTCTGGAGCTGGAAGCGCGAGCGGCCCGAGCGCAGCACGAGGCCGCTATCGCCGGTCGTCTCCAGCGAGACCTGCGCACCATCGGGCAATTTGCGGACGATGTCGTAGAGGGTGTGGGCCGGGACGGTCGTGGCGCCGGGCTCGGCTGCGTCGGCCGCGATCGTCTCCACCACTTCGATATCGAGATCGGTCGCCTTGAGGCGCAGGCCGCTCTCGTCGGCGCTGAGCAGCAGGTTCGACAGGATCGGGATCGTGTTGCGGCGCTCCACCACGCGATGGACGTGGCCGAGCGACTTGAGCAGCGTGGAACGTTCGACCGTGACCTTCATGATTGTCTAGTCTTCTGACGCTAGCCGCCCAGGCATGGCTGCCTGGGCCCGAATGAGTGGCCAGCGACATTGCCGGACGGCAGCCGGGCGCGCAAGAGCCGTGCGTCCCGGCAACCACAGCCATTTGACGGGGCGGGCGCAGGCCAGTCGCGCCGGCTCACTCCTGCAGCATGCGCTTCAGCAGATCGACCTCTTCGTGCAGCGAACGATCCTCGCTGATCGCCTTCTCGATCTTGCGCACGGCATGCAGCACGGTGGTGTGATCGCGCCCGCCGAAGCGGCGTCCGATCTCGGGCAGCGAGCGCGGCGTCAGGGCCTTGGAGAGATACATCGCGATCTGGCGCGGCTTCACCACGGCGGCCGTGCGGCGCTCCGAGAGGATGTCGGCGCGGCTGACATTGTAGCGGGTCGCGACGAGCTTCTGGATGTCCTCGATCTTGACGCGACGCGGCTCGCGCGTCCGCACGAGATCGCGGATCGCGGCTTCCGCCGTCTCCAGCGTCACGAGCTGGCCCGACAGCGTCGCATGGGCGAGCAGCCGGTTGGCGGCACCGTCGAGGTCGCGGCCGTTGGTCGTCACGACGCGGGCGACATAGGCCACGACGTCAGGGCTGACCTGGAAGTTCGGATGGGCGGTCTGCAGCGCTTCCATCCGGGTGCCCAGGATCTTGGCGCGCAGCACCTCGTCGAGCTCGCCGACCTCGACGACGAGACCGCCGCCGAGCCGCGAGCGGATGCGCTCGTCGAGAGCTTCGAGCTCACCGGCGAGACGGTCGCCGGCGACGACGATCTGCTTGCCGGCATCGATCAGCGCGTTGATCGTGTGGCCGAACTCCTGCTGGATCGACTTGCCCTGGATGAACTGCACGTCGTCGACGACGAGCAGGTCGATGCCGCGAAGCTTCTCCTTGAAGGCGAGCGCCGTCTGCGATTTCAGCGCCGCGACGAAGCCGTACATGAAGCGGTCGGCGGTGAAATAGGCGACGCGCTTGCCCTGGCGACGCGCCTCCTGCGCGATCGCCTGTAGCAGATGCGTCTTGCCCAGGCCGACGCCGGCATGGAGATAAAGCGGGTTGTAGGGGCTCTGGCCCGCCGGGGCGGCGGCGATGCGTTCGGCCGCGGCGAAGGCGAGCTGGTTCGATTTGCCGACGACGAAGCTCAAGAAGCTCATGCGCTTGTCGAGCGCGGTGCCGCAGGCATCGACGAGGTCGGCTTCACAAGCTTGGGGGGCGGCAGCTGCGGCCTTGCCGGTTTCCACGAGAACGGCAGCGGCGGGCGTGGGCCGGCTGCGCGGCATGGCGTCAGGCCGTGCCGGGATGGATGCGTCGCGCGAGACCTGGCGCACCGAGAGCAGCACGCCGTTCGGCGCCGGCAGCTCGGCTATGCAGTTCACCCGCAGGCGCTCGGCGTAATGCGCCTCGAGCCAGCTTTTCAGGAAGCGGGTGGGGACGGTGAGATAGGCCACGCCCTCGACGATGCCGGCGAGTTCGAGCCGTCCGAACCAGCTCGAGAACACGTCCTCGCCGAGCTCGGCGCGCAGGCGCCGGCGGACGCGCTCCCAGGCTTCCTGAACCGAAACCTCTTCCAGCTGAACCCCTGCGGTTTCCTCCGCCGCGATCGTCACCACCACCGACGCCGTCTCGACCGTCTCCAGGAATTCTTGCCGCTCGAACATCAATGGCCCCATTCTTTGAAATGCACGCACCTTGGGGTGGCGACCGCATGGCGGATACCTTCCCGGCGCTGTTGTCCGGTCAAAAGGGTTTTCGAGCCCGACGGAGGCATGGCGCCCGTCCGGTTCCGATCCCGCTCTATCGATTTACGCTTGGAAGGCTCGCCGAGAGACGATGCCGCCCTTCATCTCAACATTGAAAGACAAAGAGCTACATCCTCCAACCTCCATGGTCGCGAGCCAAAAACGCTTGTCATCTCTGGAAATCCCGCGGCGGTCATTGCTGTCCGCCCGGCGATGAAGGGACCTTACAAGGCGCTCTCGACGGGCTGCAACATCCCTTTCAGCCGGCTTCGGAGAGTCTCACCGCGAGGGGGTGTTGCGGAGTGATGGCGGGAACCTGCAATTGGTTGGGGAACTTAAGATTTTCTTCATGCTCGGCCTCCTGGTTTTCCCGAATCTTTTTTTTCAAGTGCCCGGGAAAGGCTACCGCAGAGTCGCCGCGATTCCGCTGCCCAAAATGCTTTGCCCGCTAAGATGATGATAAATCAGGTCTTTTTGTGAGCGGCAGGAAGCGGCGTCAGGCCCGGTTTCGGGCCTTGAAGCGTGCCCGAGAGTCAAGTCCGCAAAGGCGTGGAAAGCTTGCGGAAATGCCTTGCGGGAGCGTTTTTTTTCTTCGCTCGAAGCCTGTGGCTGAGTCGCCACAGAAGGGATGTGAGCCAACGAAAAAGCCCGGCCGTGAGGCCGGGCTTTTCGCCGTCGAAACGATCGATTTGTCAGGCTTCAGGAAGCCAGCGCGCCGACGCGATGAGCGAGGCGGGAAACCTTGCGCGAGGCGGTGTTCTTGTGAACGACGCCCTTCTGCGCGGCCCGCATGATCTCCGGCTGGGCAGCCTTGAGAGCCTCGGCGGCGGCGGACTTGTCGCCGGAGGCGATCGCCTCCTCGACCTTGCGCAGGAAGGTGCGCATCCGCGAGCGGCGCCCCTTGTTGACCTCGGTGCGCCGCACGATCTTGCGTGCAGCCTTCTTGGCCGACGTCGTATTGGCCATCGAAACGTCCTCGTCTTCATCGCTGCCGGACGCCTGGCATTATTGCCGGCGGGCCTGGCCGCTACCTTGCTGGAAAAACGTGAGCGGCGGCCGAGCTTGCGCGGGCCGTCGCGAGTTGGGTGGCTATAATCGCTTGCGCGCCCCTCGTCAACGCCGGAATCGGGTGCGCGCCGCTTCCATCAGGCGGAGGGTGCGATGAAGCGGGCGAAGCTCGCCAGATCGACATTGCCGCCGCTGATGATGATGCCGACGCGCTTGCCCTCGACCGGCACCTTGCCGGTGAGCACGGCCGCCGAGGCAAGGCAGCCGGTCGGCTCGACCACGAGCTTCATCCGCTCGGCGAAGAAGCGCATCGTATCAACGAGCTCGGCGTCGCTGACGGTGACGATGTCCTCGACCAGCGCCTGGATGATCGGGAAGGTGAGATCGCCGAGGAAGGCGGTCTGCGCCCCGTCCGCAATGGTCTTGGGCACGCCGATCTTGACGATCTTGCCGGAGCGCAGCGACTGCTGGCCGTCATTGCCGGCCTCCGGCTCGACGCCGAAGATGCGGCAGTCGGGGTTGAGCGCCTTGGCGGCCAGCGCCGCGCCCGCGAGCAGCCCGCCGCCGCCGAGGCAGACGAAGAGCATGTCGAAGGGGCCGGCATCCTCGATCAGTTCCTTGGTCGCCGTGCCCTGGCCGGCGATCACCTCGGCATGGTCATAGGGCGGAATCAGCGTCAGCCCGCGCTCGGCGGCGATCTGGTCGCCGATCACCAGCCGGTCCTGGGTGTAGCGGTCGTAGCGGACGATCTCGCCGCCATAGCCCTGGGTCGCCTCGACCTTCGCCTTCGGCGCATCCTCGGGCATGATGATGGTGGTCGGCACGCCCAGCAGCTTGCCGGCATAGGCGATGGCCTGGGCATGGTTGCCGGACGAGAAGGTCAGCACGCCCGCCTTCTTCTGCGCCGGCGACAGGGCGGAGATGGCATTGTAGCCCCCGCGGAACTTGAAGGCGCCCATCCGCTGCAGGTTCTCGGCCTTGAAGACGAGGCTCGCACCCGTCCGCCGGTTGGCCGTGGCCGAGCTCAGCGCCGGGGTGTGATGCGCCACGCCCTTCAGGCGCTCGGCGGCGCGCTCGACATCGGCATAGGTCGGGAGTGTCAGGCCCTCGGGGGCGGCGATGTGGGCTGCGGCGGTCATGATCGTTGTCCTGCTGATGAGGGCGCATCGTGTCAGCAGGCGCAGGCCGGGTTCAAGTCAAAGATCGACGCCCCGGCCATGCGTGGGAGTAATCGGTCGCGCGGGATGCGGGGTTAACGCAGGCGCCGCGCGAGCTTGCGTCAGGCGTTCTTGAAGTCCGGCTTCCGCTTTTCGATGAAGGCGGACATGCCCTCCTTCTGGTCGGCGGTGGCGAAAAGCGCGGAGAAGACGCGGCGCTCGAAGCGCAGCCCCTCGTTCAGCGTCACCTCGAAGGCGCGGTTGACCGTCTCCTTCGCCATCAGCACCGAGGGCAGCGACTTCGCGGCGATGGCGTCGGCTGCCTTCAGCGTCTCCGTCAGCAGGTCGGCGAGCGGCACGATCCGCGCGACGAGCCCGGCACGCTCGGCCTCCTGGACATCCATGAGTCGCCCGGTGAGGCAGAGATCCATGGCCTTGGCCTTGCCTATGGCCCTGGTCAGGCGCTGCGTGCCGCCGGCGCCGGGGATGACACCGAGATTGATCTCGGGCTGGCCGAATTTCGCATTGTCCGCGGCGATGATGAAATCGCACATCATGGCGAGCTCGCAGCCGCCGCCGAGCGCGAAGCCCGCCACCGCCGCGATGATCGGCTTGTTCCGCTGGCCGATGCGGTCCCAGGGCACGAACCTGTCGTCGAGATAGGTCCCGGGGAAGGTGCGGCCCTGCATCTCCTTGATGTCGGCGCCGGCGGCGAAGGCCTTCTCCGAGCCGGTGAGAACGATGCAGCCGATGCCGGCATCTCTCTCGAAGCCGTCGAGCGCCGTGTTGATCTCGTCGATGAGCTGGCCGTTCAGCGCGTTCAGCGCCTGCGGGCGATTGAGGGTGATGAGCCCGACCTTGCCCTTCGTTTCGACGAGAATGGTCTCATAAGCCATGACGGCCTCCCGGATGATGCTGTTGCGTCAGCTTTACCGGGCGCCAAGGCGGGAAGTCCATGCGCGCAACGCGCATCCGCGCATTCGCGGCATCACACTCGCACCGCGGAGCAGGCATCAGCGCCGCGGCTGGCAGCTCTCGCAATAAAACGTCGAGCGGCCTGACTGCACCAGCCGCTTCACCAGCTTACCGCAGCCCGGCGTGACGCAGGTCTCGCCCTCGCGATCATAGACCTTGAAGCGGTGCTGGAAATAGCCGAGCGAGCCGTCGGCATGGGCGAAATCGCGCAAGGTCGAGCCGCCTGCCGCGACCGCCTCCTCCAGCACCTCGCGGATGATGCGGGCTAGCTCGTGCGCCTTCTCGCGCGGCCGGCCGGTCGGGGTCGCCAGCGTTCCCGCCTCGGCCTCCGGGTGAAGCCCGGCGCGGAACAGCGCCTCGCAGACATAGATGTTGCCGAGGCCCGCCACGAGCCGCTGGTCGAGCAGCGCAGCCTTCAAGGGCGCGATCTTGCCAGAAAACAGCTTCGCCAGCGTCTCGCCGGACAGTTCGTTGCCGAGCGGCTCGATGCCCATGCCCGCGAAATGCCTGGAGGTCGCGAGCTCGGCGCGCGGAACGAGGTCCATGAAGCCGAAACGGCGCACGTCGTTATAGGTGACGCGCGCGCCAGACCCCATCTCGAACACGACATGGTCGTGGATCAGGTGCCGGCCGATCTCATTGTAGTAGGAGCCGGGCTCGGTCGGCTTCGTGCCGGGCGCCTCCACGATGAAGCGCCCGCTCATGCCCAGATGCATGATCAGCGCCTGGCCGTCGTCGAGATCGGCGATCAGATACTTGGCCCGCCGCGACAGCGCCTCGATCCGCCGCCCGGTCAGGCGCTCGGAGAACCGCTCGGGCAAGGGAAAGCGCAGATCGGGCCGGCGCTGCTCGATTCGGGCGAAGCGCTCGCCCAGCATGGCGGACTCCAGCCCGCGCCGGACGGTTTCGACCTCGGGTAGCTCGGGCATCCCTGAACTCTCTTGTAAAGCCTGCGTCGAGACGGGCCGCGACAAGCCCGCTGCCTTTGGCTATTCATCGGCTCAGGCGAAAACAAGACAGATTTGCACAAGGCCGGCCCGACCGTGACAGCAGCCCAGAATACCGGACGCGAGGACACCACCCATTTCGGCTTCGAGACGGTGAAGATCGCCGAGAAGCAGGCCAAGGTCGACGACGTCTTCCACAAGGTCGCAGACCGCTACGACCTGATGAACGACATGATGTCGGCGGGGCTGCATCGGGCCTGGAAGAGCGCGCTGCTCACCGCGATCAACCCGCAGAAGGACCGCCCCTTCCATCATCTCGATGTCGCCGGCGGCACGGGCGATGTCGCCTTTTCCGTGCTCGAGGCGGGGGGCCCCGCAACCGACGTCACCGTCCTCGACATCAATGCCGACATGCTCCGCGTCGGGCGCGAGCGCGCCGACAAGCGTTTTCCCGGGGATGACCGCATCCGCTTCGTCCAGGGCAATGCCGAGGAGCTCGGCCTGCCGGACAACCATTTCGACTGCCATACGATCGCCTTCGGCATCCGCAACGTGCCGCGCATCGACAGGGCGCTGGCCGAGGCCTACCGCGTGCTGAAGCGCGGCGGGCGCTTTCTCTGCCTCGAATTCAGCCATGTCGACGTGCCGCTGCTCGACAAGGTCTACGAGGCCTATTCCTTCAACCTGATCCCGCCGATGGGCCGGCTCGTCACCGGCGATGCCGAGCCCTATCGGTATCTCGTCGAATCGATCCGCAAGTTCCCGAAGCCGCAGAACTTCGCCGGCATGATCGAGGATGCCGGATTCCGCCGGGCGAAGTTCACGGCCATGACGGGCGGTGTCGTGGCGCTGCATTCCGGCTGGAAGCTGTGATGCACCATACGGCCTGCCGATGATCTCCTCCCTCTTCCACCTCGCTCGCGGTGCCCGCGTCGGCTTCGTGCTGGCGCGCGAGGGCGCGTTGGGGCTGGTCGACCCGTCCGTCCTGCCGCCTCTGGCGCGCGGGCTCATCCGTGTCGGCCGGTTGATCGAGCGGCGGGGTGCCGGCTCCTCTGCGACGCGGCTTGCCGCGGCGCTGACCCGGCTTGGGCCCTCCTACGTCAAGTTCGGCCAGTTCCTGGCGACGCGGCCCGATGTCGTCGGCATGAGGATCGCGCAGGACCTTTCGGCCCTGCAGGACCGGATGCCGGCCTTTCCGATGGCGCAGGCGCGCGCCATCGTCGAGGCCGCGCATGGCGTTCCGCTGGAGACGCTGTTCCCGGAATTCAGCGAGCCGGTCGCCGCCGCCTCGATCGCGCAGGTCCACCGTGCGCGCCTGAAGGATGGGCGCGAGGTCGCCGTGAAGATCCTGCGGCCGGGCATTCGCGACCGCTTCAACCGCGATCTCGCCGCGATGCGCTTCGGCGCCGAAATGGCCGAGATGCGCTCGGCCGAGGCCCGGCGCCTGCGCTTCACCGGCGTGGTCGAGACGCTGGCGCGCTCGGTCGCCATGGAGATGGATCTGCGGCTCGAGGCCGCCGCCCTCTCCGAATTCGCCGAGAATACCAAGGCAGACACCGATTTCCGCGTGCCTGAGCCGGACTGGCAGCTGACGGCCCGCGAGATGCTGGTCGACGAGTGGATCGACGGCGTGCGTCTCTCGGATGTCGAGGGCTTGCGCGCCGCTGGCCACGACCTGCCGGAGCTTGCTCGCAACATCATCCAGTCCTTCCTGAAGCATGCGATCCGCGACGGCTTCTTCCATGCCGACATGCATCCCGGGAACCTGTTCGTCGATGCTGAAGGCCGGCTCGTCGCGGTCGATGGCGGCATCATGGGCCGGCTCGGCCTGAAGGAGCGGCGCTTCCTCGCCGAGATCCTGCTCGGCTTCATCACCCGCGACTATCGCCGCGTGGCGCAGGTGCATTTCGAGGCCGGCTACGTGCCGGCCCATCACGACGTCGAGGATTTCGCGCAGGCGATCCGCGCCGTCGGCGAGCCTATCCATGACAAGCGCGCCGACCAGATCTCGATGGCGAAGGTCCTGACCCTGCTCTTCGAGATCACCGGCATGTTCGACATGGCGACCCGTACCGAGCTCGTCATGCTGCAGAAAACCATGGTGGTGGTCGAGGGCGTGGCCCGCTCGATGGACCCGCATCTCGACATGTGGGGCACGGCCGATCCGGTCGTGCGCAGCTGGATCACCCATAATCTCGGGCCGATCGGCCGGCTGGAGGAGGTCGGGCGCGGCGCCCGCTCGCTGCTGGGTTCGCTCGCGGCCCTGCCGGAAACCATCGGCCGCGCCGAGCGCGTGCTCGGCCAGCTCGAGGACGCCTCGCGCCACGGCTTCTCGCTGGACGAGCGCAGCGTCGAGGCGATCGGGCGTGCCGAAGCCCGGCGCAATCGCTGGGGTACGGCCGCGCTCTGGGTGATCGCGGCCCTGGTCGCCTATGGGGTGTTCGGCTGAGGATCATTATCGGGCGCGGCCATGCCGTCATTCTCGGGCGAAGCGCAGCTTCGACCCGAGAATCTCGTGCAGGATAAGGCGCCCTTTTGTCCTGAGATGCCCGGGTCAAGCCCGAGCATGACGAGCCCCTTTACCGAAACGGCGGCTCGTCGAAGCTCCTGAGCTTGCGCGAATGGATGGCCGAGCCGGCCTCCTTCAGCTTCTCCAGTGCCGCGAGCCCGATGCGCAGATGCTCGCCCACGGCCCGCTCGTAGAAGGCATTGGCGGCGCCGGGCAGCTTGATCTCGCCATGCAGGGGCTTGTCGGAAACGCAGAGCAGCGTGCCGTAGGGAACGCGCAGCCGGTAGCCCTGGGCGGCGATGGTGCCGGATTCCATGTCGACCGCGATGGCGCGCGACAGGTTGATGCGCCGCCGCTCCTTGGTCCATTGCAGCTCCCAGTTGCGGTCGTCCTGCGTCACCACGGTGCCGGTGCGCAGGCGCTGCTTCAGCCGGTCGCCCTTCTCGCCGGTGATCTCGGCGGCAGCCTGCTGTAGCGCGACCTGGACTTCGGCCAGCGCGGGGATCGGGATTTCCGGCGGCACCAATTCGTCGAGGATGTGGTCCTGCCGGAGATAGGCGTGGGCCAGCACGTAGTCGCCGATGATCTGCGTCTGGCGCAGGCCGCCGCAATGGCCGACCATCAGCCAGCAATTGGGCCTGAGCACCGCGAGATGGTCGGTGATGTTCTTCGCGTTCGAGGGGCCGACGCCGATATTCACCAGCGTCACGCCCTCGCCGGTCTTCCGGATCAGGTGATAGGCCGGCATCTGGAAGCGGTGCCAGGGCGCCGACATCACGCGCTCGGCCGCCGAGACATCGACGCCGTCGCGGTCGATGCGGATGCCGCCCGGCGCGATCAGCGCCTCGGCGGTGCCGGCCTCGATCTCGGCGATGCCGAGCCGGACGAACTGATCGACATAGCGATGGTAGTTGGTCAGCAGCACCCAGGGCTGCACGGCCCGCCAGTCGGTACCCGTATAGTGCATCAGGCGCCGCAGCGAATAATCGACCCTGACGGCGTCGAACAGCGAGAGCGGGCGCGGTTCGCCATCGATCAGGTCATAGGTCCCATCGGCGATCTCGTCGCCGACCAGCGAGAGCAGCGGCGTCGGAAAATAGCGCGCGAGCTCGGCGGCGGTGATCTTCCCGCGCCCCAATTCGTCGCCGCCTTCCAGCGCGTAGGGATAGGGGATTTCCTGCGTGCTGATGCCGGTTTCGATCGTCGCGCCATATTCCGCGACGAGCGGCCTGAGCTGATCGAGCAGATAGGCCCTGAATTCGCCGGGCTGCGTCACCGTGGTCGAATAGATGCCGGGCGCCGCGAATTTCGCATAGCCGCGCCGCGTCGCGGTCGGCAGCTTCGACGGCTCGTAGGTGACGCGTAGCAGGGGGTAACGATAGCGCTGCCGATCCTCCGGTGTCGGCGCCTCGCCGGTATCGAAGAAGCGCTGCAGATCGGCGCGCAGCGCCGAGCGGGCCTCGTCATAGAGCTGCTCGAGCCGGTCGATGGCGGCTTCTGGGGTCGCTGCGGTCTCGAAGCTCATGGGTGGATCGATCCTCCTTCATTTCCGGTTCTAGAGCATTTTCAAGCGAAGGGGACACCAGTTCGCGTGAAGAAAATGCGCCGAAACGAAGAGGCTCGGCCGCGTCTCCGCTCCTGACAGCAATCGGCGGTAGCCGAGGCCAATCTGTTCCTGAAGACGCTTGACAGGCTGAAGGCATGAAGATACTAAACCGATCAGTTAATTAACTGATCGGTTTCATACGATGTCGACGGACCCGCTCAGCCTGACCTTCGCCGCTCTCGCCGACCCGACGCGCCGCGCCATCCTGGCAAGGCTGTCGCAAGGCGAAAGCTCGGTGAAGGAACTGGCCGAGCCCTTCGCGATGAGCCTTCCGGCCGTCTCCAAGCATCTGAAGGTGCTGGAGCGGGCCGGGCTGATCACGCGGGGGCGGGAAGCCCAGTGGCGCCCCTGCCGGCTCGACCCCGGCCCGCTTCAGGACGTTTCGGAATGGCTGGAGCATTACAGCCGTTTCTGGGACCAGAGCCTGAGCCGGCTGGACGAGGTCCTTCGCGAGATCAAGGTGAAACCACCCGATAAGCAGGGCGTTTGACGCCAAAGCCTTTGAAATCAGCCCGTGAGGTTTCCCATCATGCTCAAGACTGTTCTTCTCAGCCTGTCCGGCGTCGTCGTGGTCGGTATCGCCGTCGTGCTGATCCTGGCCGCCCGCAAGCCCGACACCTTCCAGGTGACGCGCACGGTCACGATCAATGCACCGCCGGAGCGCGTCTATCCGCTGATCGCCGACTTCAAGGCCTGGGGTGCCTGGTCGCCCTGGGAGAAGAAGGACCCGGCGATGAAGCGCACCTATAGTGGCTCTGAAACCGGCGTCGGCGCGACCTATGCCTGGGCCGGCGACAAGAATGTCGGCGAGGGCAGCATGCGCATCGTCGAGGCCAAGGCGCCGGGCCATCTCGGGCTCAAGCTCGATTTCCTCAAGCCATTCGAAGCCCATAACGACGTGGTCTTCGCCCTGGCGCCGCAGGGGCCGGGAACGACCGTGACCTGGACGATGACCGGCCCGACGCCGTTCATGGGCAAGATCATGCATGTCTTCATGGATATGGACCGCATGGTCGGCGGCGATTTCGAATCCGGCCTGGCCGCCATGAAGGCCGCCGCCGAGCGCGCGGCCTGACGACCTCAATCAGAAAAACATCCAAGGGAGAGGAGACGGCCCATGCAGGTCGAAGTGCGGAAGGAACATGAGTGGCTGCATCAGCTCGTCGGTGACTGGACCGCGGAGATGACGGCCTCGATGGAGCCGGGCCAGCCGCCCAGCACCACGCAGGGCACGGAAAGCGTGCGCTCGCTCGGCGGGCTCTGGACCCTCGGCGAGGGGCAGGGCGCGTGCCCGGACGGTTCCCCTGTCACCAGCCTGATGACGCTCGGCTTCGACCCGGCCAAGGGGCGCTTCGTCGGCAGCTTCATCGCCTCGATGATGTCGATGATCTGGCACTATGACGGAGCGCTCGCCGCCGACGGCAAGTCGCTGGTCCTCGATACGGAAGGGCCGAGCATGGCCGGTGACGGCTCGATGGCGAAGTATCAGGACGTCATCACCTTCCTGTCGTCCGATCACCGCACCCTGACCTCGCGCGCCCTTGGCCCGGACGGCCAGTGGACCGAGTTCATGTCCGCCGATTACCGCCGCAAGATCTGATCGCCTTCAGATCACAACCAGGAGGAAATGCGATGAAACTCTCGACGTATCTGCTGTTCGACGGCAATTGCCGCGAAGCCTTCACCCATTACGAGAAGGTGCTCGGCGGCAAGATCCAGGCGATGATGGATCACAAGGGCACCCCGGCCGAGGAGCATGTCTCACCCGAATGGCGCGACAAGATCCTGCACGCCTGCCTCGAGATCGAGGGGCAGATGCTGATGGCCTCCGATGCCCCGCCGGACCGCAGCGACGGCCCGATGCGTTCGGTTTCGGTCAGCGTCGGCGTGAAGACGCCGGAGGAAGCGGAGCGCATCTTCGCCGGATTGTCCGAGGGCGGCGCCAAGATCACCATGCCGCTCGCCGAGACTTTCTGGTCGCCGCGCTTCGGCATGCTGGTCGACCGGTTCGGAACGAACTGGATGGTCGGCGCCGAGCAGCCGGCCGACAAGATGGATTGCGGCTAGACTCTGCCGATTTCCCGAGGAAGCACGCCGTCATCCCGGGCTTGCCCCGGGATCCATCGTAAGGCTCGTCGCTCTAGGATGGATCCCGGATCTACGCGGCTTCGCCGCTTGTCCGGGATGACAGCGCGGGTCCGGGAAAGTCAGCCGCCTCTACGAGCGCCCCCCATCCACGGACAGCACCTGCCCGCTGATCCAGCCGGCCTGCTCGCTCAGGAAGAACAGCGCCGCATTGGCGACGTCCTCCGGCGTGCCGAGGCGGCGGGTGTGGATGCTCTCGACGAGGCGCTTCTGGCCCTCCGCTCCGTAGCTCTGCCATTGCCGCTCGGTCGCGGGGTTGGAGCGCACGAAGCCCGGCGCCACCGAATTCACGGTGATGCCGTGCGGCCCGAATTCCCAGGCGAGCTGCTTGGTCAGCCCGACCAGCGCGTGCTTGGCGCTGGCATAGGCCTGGATGCCGGTGAGACTTGGCCGCAATCCCGCGCCCGACGAGATGGTGACGATCCGGCCATAGCCGGCTTGCTTCATCACCGGCGCCGCTGCCTGCGCCAGGAAGAAGGCGGTATCGACGTTGGCGGCGAAGATCACTCGCCAATCCCCTTCGGAAATGTCCTCGATCGCCCGGCCGACCTGCCCGCGCACGCCGCCGGCGGCGTGGACAAGCAGATCGAGCCGGCCATCGGCGCCGACGATGTCGCGGATGAGTGCCTGCGCCGCTTCGGCCGAGCCGAGATCGGCGGCATGACCGGTAGCACCGATCTCCTGCGCCGCCGCCTTCACGCCGGCAGCATCTATATCGGCGAGATGGACGCGGGCACCGGCTTCCGCCAGCGCGGCCGCAATGGCGCGCCCGATTCCCTGCGCCGCGCCGGTGACGAGGGCTACGCGGCCGTCGAAGCGGATCTGCATCGGTCGATCAATACCTTCAGCGTCTCGAAGGCCATTGGACGGCGGCCTTCCTCGATGTCGTGGATGAGGGCGACCAGCGTCTCCAGTGCCGGCGTCGCGATGCCGACCTCGCGACCGAGCGTCGCGATGACGCCGATCTGCGGATCGACCTCGGTCCTGCGCTTGCGCACGGCAAGGTCGCGCCAGATGCCAGAATGGGTCTTCGCCGTCTGCGAGGTGTAATCGGCAAGCCAGCGGATCGTCTCGATCTGCGGTCCCTCCGGCTTGCCGGGCGCGAAGACCATCGGGTTGAACGCGCCGAAGCCGAGCGAGGTCACGCCACGCTTGGCTGCCACTGCCCCAACCTCGCGGCCGAGCGCGAGCCAGACTGGCAGCCGTTCCAGATCGGCGAAATTCGCCGACATCGAATCGTCGGTCAGGGCCGTTGCGAACAGCATCGCGCCATAGGCGAGCTTGCCCCAGAGATAGCCGAAGATGTTATCGGTCAGGATCGCGTCGGGCTCGAGGAGCTCGAGCAGGCGGTGCATCTCGGCCGCGCGCTCGCTGATCGAGCCGTCCAGTTCGCCCACCACCACGGCGCCGCGATTGCCGTAGAGAATCTCGCCCGGCCCGAGCCAGTCCGCCCCGAAATTGACGAAGCAACCCATGGTCCGCCGCTCGCCGACCGCCTTGGCGATGGCGAGCTCGTTGAGTCCGTTCTGGGCGGAGAGGACGAAGCCATCCTCGGCCAGATGCGGAACCAGAGCCGCGAGCGCCGCCTCAGTGGCTCCGGCCTTCACCGCGAGAACGATGCGGCTGTAGCGGCCGGTCAGCTCGGCCGGCGTCGCGGCCGGAACGACCTTCGTGAATTCCTCGACCGGGCCGGAGACGGCGAGGCCGTTGGTCCGGCAGGCTTCGACATGCTCCGCGACGATGTCGACCAGCAGCACGGGCACCCCGGCGCGCGCCCAGTAGGCGCCGAGCGTGCCGCCGATGGCTCCCGCGCCCCAGATCAGGATCGGTTCGCTCATGCCGGCCGCCTCACGCCTGCCCGGCCATCTCGACATCGCCGTGGGTGGCGACATGGATCAGCCCGTCCGGGGTCACCCATCCCCGATACATGCCTGCGGTGTTGTAGGGCGCGACGACCGTGCCGTCCGCACCGACCGCGACCAGCCCGGCGCCGATCTTGTGCTCGGAAAGCTCGGCGATGACGGCCTGCGTCGCCGCCTCGAGCGAGAGGCCCTTATAGGCGATCAGCGATGCGATCTCATGCCCGACGCAGTAGCGCATGAAGTACTCGCCCTTGCCGGTGCCGGAGACGGCGCAGCGGCCGTCGCGGGCATAGGTGCCGGCGCCGATGATCGGGGAATCGCCGACGCGCCCGGCCGGCTTGTTGGTGTAGCCGCCGGTCGAGGTTGCGGCGGCGAGATGCCCTTGCGCATCGCAGGCCACGGCGCCGACCGTGCCGTGCTTCTCCGCCTCGCTCGCCTCGGCGGCGGTACCGACGATCTCGCGGATCTTCATCGAGGCGAGGTTCTTGCGACGTCGCTCGGTCGAGAAATGCTCGTTCTCGACGGTGTCGATGCCTTCATGCTCGGCGAAGTCGTCGGCCGCCGGGCCGGCCAGCAGAAGCGGGTCGCCGCGCAGCATCAGCGCCTTGGCGGCTGTGATGGGATTGCGAATGCGCTTGGCGGCGCAGATCGCGCCGGCGGCCAGCGTCGCCCCGTCCATGATCGAGGCGTCAAGCTCGTGCTCGCCATCGATGTTGAAGGCGGAGCCATGGCCGGCATTGAAATGCGGTGAATTCTCCATCACCCGCACCGCAGCCTCGACGGCATCGACCGCAGCCCCGCCCTTGACCAGGATCGCCCAGCCGGCCCGCAGCGCGGAGGCGAGGTCGGCGCGGGCCTGGGCCCATTCGGCCTCGGTCATCTCGATCTTCGGCAGCGTGCCGCAGCCGCCATGGATGGCTAGCGCGAGGGTCATATGATTGTTCCGATCGGTGGTCGTTTGCGAGGCGGGCCGTCCGTCATGCTCGCCCTTGTGGCGAGCATCCACGTCTTGAACACCGAACCTGGTCATCAAGCGAAGACGTGGATGGCCGGGACAAGCCCAACCATGACGCGAAGGCGATCGCGTTACTTCTTGGCGGGCTTGATGTCCATCGCCAGCGTGTCCTCGTCGACGCGCGGGCTGATCGTCACCTTGTCCTTCTGCATCGCCCAGGCCGAGCCGACGGCGGTGATCGGCAGGCGCGGCCGGTCCTTGGCGACGATCGCCGCGACATCGGACAGCATCTGGTTGCGCTTGGCCTCGTCCATCTCGATGCCGGCGTCCTCGATCAGCTTGTCGACCTGGGGATTGGCGTAGTTCTGTACGTTGAAGGCGCCGAGCTTCTTGGCCGGATCGTTGGAATGCACCAGCGAGGAGAGGGTGTAGTTCGCCTCGCCCGTCAGGGTGCCCCAGCCGGACATCGACATCGAGAAGTCGCCGCGCAGGCGGGCCGGGAAGAACACCGCGCCCGGCTGGGCGTTGGCGTTCACCTCGACGCCAATGCGCGCCAGCATCTGCGCGATCGAGGTGCCGACCTGCCGGTCCCCCGGCAGGCGGTCATTGGTGAAGGAGAAGGTGATCTTGAAGCCGTTGGGGTAACCGGCCTCCTCCATCAGCTTCTTCGCCTTGGCGATGTCGGGCTTGGTCGCCGGCAGGCTCTTGTTGAAGCCGGCGATGGTCGGCGTCACCAGCTGGTTCGCCGGCGAACCGAGGCCCTCCATCGCGATCTCGGCCAGCGCCGGCCGGTCGATGGCGATGTCGATCGCCTCGCGGACCTTCACATCCTGCAGGGGGTTTTTGGGCAGGGCCGAGCCGTCCTTGGCGCTGATCTGCGGGGACTTGTCCCGCATGTCGAGCTCCATGTTGAAAAGATAGACGCTCTCGACCGTGGCGACGTTGAGCTTGGCGTCGCGCTTCAGCGTCGGCACGTCGGAGGCCGGCGCGCGCACGATGATGTCGACCTGGCCGGCCTTGAGCTGCGCGACGCGGGCGGCGTCGTTCGGCAGCTCCTTGCGCACGACCTTGGCCCAGGGCTCCTTTGGGCCCCAGTAGCCGTCGAAACGATCCAGAACCATCTGGTCCTTCGGCGTCCAGGAGACGAATTTGTAGGGGCCGGTTCCAACAGCCGCCTTGCCGGAGTTGAACGCCTCGTTGGCATTGTCCTTGGTCAGGCCGGCGGCGGCCTTGTGCGAGACGATGAAGAGCCGGATGAAGTCGTTGGGCAGGTTCGGAGCCGGCCCGTCCGTGACGATATGGACGGTCAGCGGATCGACGATCTTCACCTCCTTGACGCGGCGGACATAGATCGTCGTCGGGTTCGGCCCGGCGACGACCGGGATGCGCTCGATCGAGAATTTCACGTCCTCGGCGGTGAAGTCCGAGCCGTCATGGAACTTGACGCCCGGGCGCAGCTTGAACTCCCACACCGTCGGCTCGATCGTCTTCCAGCTCAGCGCGAGGCGCGGCTCGATCTGCAACTGGTCGCCGGACCAGGTCAACGTGTCGAAGACATGCTTCAGCGCTTCGGCATGGGTGCCGGTCGCGGTGAAATGCGGGTCGATCGATTCCGGCCCGGCGCGCACGCCGATCGTCAACGTCTGGGCGAGCGCTCCGGTGGAGACGGTGGCGCCGAGCAGGGCGGCGAAGGCCGCGAGGCGGAAGGTGCGGGCCAGCTTCATGATGAGGTCCCCTCTTGTTCGAGTTCGTTGGGCCATGCAGGAGAGGCGATGACGAGCTTGTCCATCAGCATGCAAAGCTGTTGCTGCTCGTCCTCGCTGAGGCCGGAGAGCATCGTGCTCTGGTGCTGCACCATCAGCGGCATGGTCTCGTCGAAGATCTTGCGGCCAGCGGCCGTGAGGTGAAGCACGTAGCTCCGCAGATCCTTCGGATCGGATTCACGCTTGAGCAGCCGCCTCTGCAGCAGCTTCTGCACGGCGCGCGACAGCGTGTTCTTCGGCAGGCCAGAGGAGGCCACGATGTTCTTGGCCGCGACGCCCTCCCGCAATCCGACGGCATAGAGCGCGACGAATTCCGGGCGCACCAGGCCATAGCGGGTCTCGATCCAGCGATAGACCGGATCGTTGAAGCGGAAGGCGACGAAGTTCAGCCGGAAGGAGAGCCAGCAGGGATTGTCCCAGAGCTTCGTCACGGTCAGGGGATCGAGCTCGGCGAACGCGGCCTCGCGCTCCGGGTCGACACGCGAAAGAGAGGTGGGCGAGCGCGGCATGGGAAATATCCCCCGGTCAATTTAGTTCCAAATGGAACTTGACGCTCTCGAATGCCAGAGTCAAGGATGGCTTCGGCCTCTGGCCGCAAGGTTTCCTGGCTCGCCGCAGCGACGCGGGATCGCTTGCTCCGACTCTCTACCGCTTGAACGAACGAAGCAAGGATTGCGCCGTGCGTGTCGCCGATTTGAACTGGATGCAGATCGAGGCCCAGGCTCGGCGTGACGACCGTTGCGTTCTGCCGCTCGGCAGCGTCGAGCAGCACGCCTATCTCAGCCTCGCGACCGACGTGATCCTGTCCGAGCGGGTGGCGCTGGAGGCGGCCGAACCGCTCGGCATCCCCGTCTTCCCGGTTCTGGCCTATGGCATGACGCCCGGCTTCCTCGATTTTCCAGGCAGCATCTCGCTCAGGCTGAGCACCTATACGGCGCTGCTCGGCGATCTCTTCGATGGGTTCTATCGCTCGGGTTTTCGCCGGATCGTGCTGGTCAATGGCCACGGTGGCAACTCGCCGGCGCTGAATTTCGCGACCGAATGGCTCGGTCAGCATCCGGACGCGAGCGTGCGGGTGCACAACTGGTGGGCGGCGCCGCAGTTTCAGGCGGCGGTCAAGGCGGTCGATCCGGCCGCCTCCCACGCATCCTGGATGGAGAACTTCCCCTGGACGCGCCTTGCTGGCGTCGCGATGCCCGATACGGCGAAGCCGCCCTTCAATCCGGCTCAATATCAGGCCGCAGCCCCGGCGAAGCGGCGCGAAATCCTCGGCGACGGCAACTTCCACGGTCTCTACCAGCGGCCGGACGAGGAGATGCTGAAGCTCTGGCAGGTCGGCGTCGAGGAGACGCGCGCGGCGATGGTGGAGGACTGGCCGTGAGGCCGCGCCGAAGGCTTCACCCATGCTAGGCCATGTCGCCGTCCGCCTCGCCCAGGCGCTCGTCGTCATGCTCGTCATGTCGGTGTTGGTCTTCGTCGGCGTCTATGCGATCGGCAACCCGATCGATGTACTGATCGGCCCCGACGTCAGTCAGGAACTGCGCCTCCAGACCATCGCCCATTACGGGCTCGACCGGCCGCTCTGGGAACAGTACCTCACCTTCCTCGGCCGCGTGCTGCATGGCGATTTCGGCCGCTCCTTCGTTTTCGGCATGCCGGTGATGGACCTGATCCTGTCGCGCCTGCCGGCGACGCTGGAGCTCACGCTTGCCGCGGTCTGCGGCGCCGCGCTGATCGGCATACCCGCGGGAATCTATGCCGGCTACAGACCGGACAGCGTGGCCTCGAAGCTGATCATGACCGTCTCGATCCTCGGGTTCTCCGTGCCGACCTTCTGGATCGGCCTGGTGCTGATCATGGCTTTCGCGGTCGAGCTGCAATGGCTGCCGGCCGGCGGGCGCGGAGAGACCGTCTCGATCTTTGGCGTTGAATGGAGCTTCCTGACCCTGAACGGGCTCAGCCATTTGCTGCTGCCGGCGCTCAACCTTGCCTTCTTCAAGCTCGCCTTGATGACGCGCCTCGCCCGCGCCGGAACCCGCGAGACCATGCTCTCGGATACGGTGAAGTTCGCCCGCGCGGCCGGTCTCTCGGAATGGACGGTCCTGCGCCGGCATGTGCTCAGGCTGATCGCAATCCCGCTCGTCACCGTCTTCGGCCTCGAATTCGGCTCGACGCTCGCCTTCGCCGTCGTCACGGAGACGATCTTCTCCTGGCCCGGCATCGGCAAGCTGATCATTGACTCCATCCAGTCGCTCGACCGGCCGGTGATGGTCGCCTATCTCATGCTCGTCGCCTTCGTCTTCATCACCATCAACTTCCTCGTCGACCTCGCCTATGTCGGGCTCGATCCGCGGCTGCGGAAAGGAGGCGCGCGATGAAGGACGCGTCTCCCGCCGCCCGCTTCTGGGCCGAGTTCCGCGAGAGCAAGGCCGCGGTCGCAGCGCTCGCCGTGGTCGTGCTGATGGTCGGCATCGCCGTACTGGCACCGCTCGTCGCGCCGCAGGACCCCTACGACCTCGCCAACCTCACCCTCTCCGATGCGCGCCGCCCGCCCGGGTATGTCGGCGAAGGCGGCTACACCCATTGGCTCGGCACGGATGCGCAGGGGCGCGACCTGCTTTCGGCGATCCTCTACGGCCTGCGCATCTCCCTGCAGATGGGGCTGGTCGCCGGCGGGCTCGCCTTCGTGCTCGGCGTATCGCTCGGTATCGGCGCGGCTTATGTCGGCGGGCGCTGGGAGGCCTTCATCATGCGCGTCATCGACCTGCAACTGGCCTTCCCGGCGATCCTGCTGGCGCTGGTGCTCTCCGCGCTGCTCGGTCAGGGCAAGATGCAACTCATCGCCGCGCTGGCCGCCGCGCAATACGCCTATTTCGCCCGAACGGCCCATGGCGCGGCCTCCGCCGAACGCGGCAAGGATTATGTCGAAGCGGTGCTGTCGACGCCGCTGCCGGGCTGGCGCGTGATCCTGCGTCACATCTTCCCGAACTGCCTGCCGCCGCTGATCGTGGTCGCGACCGTGCAGGTGGCCAATGCCATCGCGCTGGAGGCGACGCTGTCCTTCCTCGGCGTCGGCCTGCCGGTGACGGAGCCCTCGCTCGGCATGCTCATCGCGAACGGCTTCCAGTACATGCTGTCCGGCCGCTACTGGATCTCGATCTATCCCGGCATCGCCCTGATCGTCCTGATCGTCGCCATCAATCTCGTCGGTGACCGCATCCGCGACCAGGTCAATCCGAGGCTGAAGCGATGAGCGAAGCGCCTCTCCTTCAGGTCAGCGATCTCGCCACCCAGTTCCACACCCGGGCCGGCGTGGTGAAGGCGGTCGATGGCGTCTCCTTCGCGCTGAAGCGTGGCGAGGTGATGGGTCTCGTCGGCGAGTCCGGCTCCGGCAAGAGCATCACCGGCTTCTCGATCATCGGGCTGATCGACCCGCCCGGCCGCGTCGAGGGCGGCTCGGTGAAGCTCGAGGGGCGCGAACTCGTCGGGCTGTCTCCTTCGGAGCTGCGCAAGATCCGCGGCAAGCAGATCTCGATGGTCTTCCAGGACCCGATGATGACGCTGAACCCGATGCTGACCATCGGCACGCAGATCAGGCTCGCTCTGGAAGCGCATGAGGCGGTCTCGGGAGGCGAGGCGCGCCGTCGCGCGGTGGCCGCACTGGCGCAGGTCCGCATTCCCGATGCCGAGGGCAAGGTCGATTTCTATCCGCACCAGTTTTCCGGCGGCATGCGCCAGCGCGTCGCCATCGCGATTGCGCTGCTGCACCGGCCGAAGCTGATCATTTGCGACGAGCCGACCACCGCGCTCGATGTCTCCGTCCAGGCGGAAATCCTCGCGGAGATGAAGGAGCTGGTCGCCGAGCTCGGCACGGCGCTGATCTGGATCAGCCACGACCTCGCCGTCGTCGCCTCGCTCGCCGACCATGTCTGCGTCATGCGCCACGGCAGGATCGTCGAGGCCGGCCCGACGCTCGACGTGCTAACCCACCCACAGCATCCCTATACGCGGGGGCTGCTCGACGCGCTGCCCTCCCGCTCCGAGCCCGGCGCGCTGCTGGCCGGCGGTGCCGGTTCCGACGTAGCTCCGCCGCCGCGCATGGCGAAGGATGCAGCGCCGGCGGCGAGGGACGCGGCGCATTATGTTAGCATCGAGCATGTCGCCAAGCGCTTCGAGCAGACGCCCGGGCTGTTCCGCAAGCTGGCGCAGAAGGCCGGCCTCTCCAGGGCACCTGTCGCGGTGCAGGCGGTCGACGACGTCACGCTGGTCCTGAGGCGTGGCGAGGCGCTCGGCCTCGTCGGCGAATCCGGCTCCGGCAAGTCGACACTTGGGCGCGTGGCGGCCGGCATCTATGCGCCCGATACCGGCCGCGTTGCGATCGACGATGCTCCGGTGATGAGCGCGGGCACGCATCCTCACAAGATCACGACGCGCGTCCAGACCATCTTTCAGGACCCTTTCGCCTCGCTCAATCCGCGCATGACGGTCGGCGATTCCATTGCCGAGGGGCCGTTGACGCATGGGTTGATCGGGCGCGGGCAGGCCAAGGAGTATGTCCGTCAGTGGTTGGCGGCGGTCGGGCTCGATCCGGCCTTCGCCGTCCGCTACCCGCACCAGTTCTCGGGCGGCCAGCGCCAGCGCGTCGCCATCGCCCGCGCGCTTGCCATGCAGCCGGACGTCGTGGTCTGCGACGAGCCGGTCGCCTCGCTCGACGTTTCCATCCAGGCGCAGATCATCAACCTGCTGATACGGCTCAGGCAGGAACTCGACCTGACGCTGATCTTCATCTCGCACGACCTCTCGGTCGTCCGCCATCTCTGCGACCGCGTCGCGATCATGTACCGCGGCAAGATCGTCGAGAGCGGTCCGGCCGGCGAGGTCTACGACAACCCGCAGCACGATTATACGAAGAGGCTGTTGGCGGCTGTGCCGGTGCTGCCGGTGGCGTGAGCCGTCGTCGTTTCGGAAATACGCGCCGTCATCCCGGACAAGCGGCGTAGCCGCGCAGATCCGGGATCCATCGCAGGGCGTCGGAGCCCTATGATGGATCCCGGCGCTACGCTTCGCTTCGGCCAGGATGACGGCGCAAATGTCATTGTCCGTCGAGAGAATTTGAGAAGGAGCGATCCATGTCCGAATCCGAACTCCTGCCCTGGCAATGGCCGGAAGAGGTCTGGCGCGGCAAGGTCGAGCGCGTGCGCGCCGGCCGCAACCTCAAGCCCGCCAGATGGAAGAACGGCGCCCGCTGCGCGGTAGCGCTCTCCTTCGACGTCGACCACGAGACCAACGAACTGCGCGACGGCGGCAAGTCGGTCGGGCGTCTCTCCTGGGGGCAATACGGCAATCGGGTCGGCATCCCGCGCATTCTGGACCTGCTGAAGAAGCAGGACATTCAGGCGAGCTTCTTCGTCCCGGCCGTGACGGCGCTGCTCTATCCCGACGAGCAGCGCCGCATCGTCGGCGAAGGCCATGAGATCGGCCTCCATGGCTGGATTCACGAGGTCAACACGGCGGTGCCGCCGGCGGATGAGCGCGAACTGCACCTGCGCTCGGCCGACACGCTGGAGAAGATCACCGGCGTCAGGCCGGTCGGCATGCGCACGCCCTCCTGGGATTTCTCGGAGGTGACGCTCGCCGTCGAGCGTGAGCTTGGCCTGCTCTACGATTCCTCGCTCTTCGCAGACGACGATCCCTACGAGATCGTCGAGAAGGGCGAGGCGACCGGCATGGTCGAATTGCCGGTCGAGTGGATTCGCGACGACGCGGTCTACTTCAACATGAACCGCTTTCAGGCGCTCCGGCCCTATACGCCGCCCGAAGCGGTCTTCGACATCTTCCGCCGCGAATTCGAAGGCGCGTATGAGGATGGCGGGCTCTTTCTGCTGACCATGCATCCGCATGTCATCACCTATCGCTCGCGCCTCTGGATCCTCGAGGAGCTGATCCGGCTCGCCAGGGCGAAGGGCGATTGCTGGTTCGCGAGCCATGCCGAGATCGCGGCCTATGTGAAGGCGCAGGCTGGTCTCTGAGGCCTGCAAGGCCGGAACCATTGCCCGATTCTCGCCGTTTTCGCTTCATCGCGGGTTCAGGCCGCCAACGGCCTGATACCCCCAAGTTGAAACGAATGACGGGAATTGTAATGCGCACGAAAAGCTGGTTGCTGGTCGGGACCGTCCTGCCTGCCCTCGTCCTTTCGCAGGCCGGACAAGCCTTCGCTCAAGCCGGGCTGCAACTCGTCCAGGCCCCGGCTCCCGGCGACGAAGAGCCCGGGCGCGGGCCGCGCCAGCGGCCGCAGGAGCCGCGTCCACCGGGAGCGCAGCCGGGCCAGCGCGGGCCGGAGCGCCCAGCGGTTCCCGGCGCGCCTCAAGCGCCGCGCCCGCCGCAGCCGCCCGCCATCCCCGCGCCGCCGCCACCCGCCGCTCCCCAGCCGCGCGCCGAGCCGCCGGCCGCCCGTCCGCAGCCGCAACGCCCGGCCATGCCGAGC